>CAZNOA010000005.1:0-30389 GCA_964574565.1 uncultured Halobellus sp.
TGGCCGGACGCATCACCGTCGCCCTCGATGATCGCGGCCTCGAACCCGTCGACGATCTCCGCCGGTTCGAACGGGTTCCCGTTGTACTTCAGCAGGCTCGACAGCTTCTCACCGTAGCGGCCGAGGTTCTTCTGGACGAGCCCGCGGAACTGTCCGGACGCGGTCATCTCGACGACGAGCACCTCGTCGACGCTCTCGACGAACGCCTCGACCTGCTCGGTCGGGAACGGGAGCATGTCGGAGACGCCGTACGACTTCACGGAGATCCCGGCGTCGTTGAGTCGGCCGACCGCCTCCTCGACGGTGCCCTGCTGGCTCCCGAAGGTCAGGATTCCGTACTGTGCGTCGTCGGGACCGGCGTACGAGCCGGTGTCTTCCGTGTCGAGGTCCGCACGGATCGCTTCGAGCTTCTGTGTCCGCCGGTCGATCTGCGCGACGCGGTTGTCCGGCGACTCGGCGATGTGGCCGGTCGGGTCGTGCTCGTTGCCGGTCGCGAGGAAGCGGCCACCCTTCTGGCCGGGGATCGACCGTGGAGAGACGCCGTCCTCGACGTCGTGTTGGAAGCGATGGAACTTCCCATCGGGCGAATGCGGCTCGTCGGCGAGCGCGTCCTCGGTCAGCGTCTTCCCGAGCGTCGGGTTCGGGTCGCGGTCGAAGTGGCTCTTCGGGACGTTCACCAGCTCGCCGCCGAGCTTCTGGTCGTACAGGAGGATCGTCGGGATCTGGTACTCGTACGCCAGCCGGAAGGCGAGACGCGACTGCTCGTACGCCTCCTCGACCGTCCCCGGCGCTAACACGACGCGCTGGGAGTCGCCCTGTGAGGTGTACAGGACGTGTTCGAGGTCGGACTGCTCCGGCTTCGTCGGCATTCCGGTCGACGGACCGGCGCGCATGGCCTCGACGAGGACGACGGGCGTCTCGGTCATCTCCGCGAGTCCGAGCGGCTCCGACATCAGCGCGAAGCCGCCGCCGGACGAGCCGGACATGGCCTTGACGCCGGCGTGTGAGGCGCCGACCGCGAGCGCGGCCGCCGCGATCTCGTCTTCGACCTGCTCGGAGATGCCGTCGAGCTTCGGCAGGTTCTGAGCCATGATCGTGAACACTTCGGTCCACGGCGTCATGGGGTAGCCGGCGATGAACCGACAGCCCTCGTCGATGGCGCCGTACGCGATGGCGTCCGAACCGGACATGAGCAGCTGCGTCTCGTCGTGTTCGCCGGTCGGAACGGTGACCTCCGGCGCGTCGACGTCGTACTCCTCGCGAACCTGATCGTAGGCGGTGTTGAGGATCTCCAGGTTCGGATCGAGGATCTTCTCCGGCATCGCGTCGCGCATGAGGTCCTCGACGTGGTCGAGGTCCATGCCGATCAGCGCGCAGGTCGCGCCGACGCCGGCGGTGTTACGCATGACCTCACGACCCATGTCGCGGGCGAGCCCGCGGAGGTCGAGGGGGTATACGTGCCAGTTGTTCTCCTCGACGCGCTCGTCGAAGTTCGGGATCTCCGAGGCGTCGAGCAGCCCCTCGTCGTACACGATGACGCCGCCCTCGCGGAGCTCGTCGAGGTTCTCCGAGAGCGGTTTGATCTCTTCGTTCCCGTAGACGGCGTCTTCCTGCGGGTTGCGGGCGAACGAGTCGCCGAGCGCGAGCAGGAAGTTGTAGCCGTCGCCGCGGGACGGGACCGGGCCCTCGGCCGCGCGGATCTCGGTGTAGGTGTGGCCACCGCGGATCCGGGACGGGTAGTGGCGATGCGTGAAGACGTTGAGCCCCGATCGCATCAAGGCCTTGGCGAAGTTCTGGCTGGTCGAAGCGATCCCGTCGCCGGATCCCCCCGAGATCCGCCAGATAAGTTCGTTTTCAGTCATAGTGGTATGTGAGCCCGTGAGGGCCTAGTAATTTGACGTTATGCTGGTTCCCTCTTAGGGCTTGCTATGGAATCACAAGGAACAATCATGAAGGAATATTAATACGCTCGGGGTCGCTACCAACCCGTGCGAATCTGCTGCCGGTTTCTCGACCGCGTTTCGCGCCCTTTTAAGCCGTTGCCCGCCGAGCCGCGGACATGCTCACGTTCATCGGGCTCGGCCTCTACGACGAGCGGTCGGTCACCGTCGAGGGGCGCGAGGCGGTTCGCGACGCAGACCGCGTCTTTGCGGAGTTCTACACCAGCAGGCTCGTCGGCGCCGATGTCGCCGACCTCGAGGCGTACCACGACGTCGAGATCGAGGCCCGCCCGCGCGAGGGAGTCGAACGGGACCCGGAGGCGATACTCGCGGCTGCCGCGGACGGCGACGCCGCGTTTCTCACCGCCGGCGACACGATGATCTCGACGACGCATACGGACCTCCGGCTTCGCGCGGAAGAGCGCGGGATCGAGACCCGCGTGATCCACGGCGTCACCGCCCAGTCCGCGGCGTCGAGTCTCACCGGTCTCCAGAACTACCGGTTCGGGAAGGCGACCACGCTCCCGTTCCCGTACGCTCACGGCGACGGCGACGTGCCCGGAAGCGTGATCGAGACGATCGACGCGAACCGCGACCGCGGGCTCCACACCGTCGTCTACCTCGACATCAAGGTAGGGACCGGTCCGACCGGGCCGGACCCCGACCACGAGGAGTACATGACCGCCGACGACGCGGCCGATCTGCTCGCAAACGGGTGGCGCGACGAGCTCGCGGTCGTCGTCGCTCGCGCCGGTGCACCGGACGCGGTCGTCGCCGCCGACCGGCTGAGCGCGCTCGCAGAGCGCGACTTCGGCGATCCGCTTCACCTGCTCGTGATCCCCGGTGACCTCCATCACGTCGAGGCCGACGCGCTCGTCGGATTGGCGGGTGCGCCGCCGGCGCTCGTCGAGGAGTGAGTGCCGCGCGCTCCGCGTCGACCGCTGCAATCGACGGCCGGGCCGGACGAACCCCACGTTTGATATCCTACCCGAACGTTATCACATCTCATGGAACAACTCTCCGTCGAGCGTCTCATGTCGACAGATCTCGTCACCATCGGGCCCGAAGCCTCGGCCGCGGCGGCGGCGTCACGGATGCTCGAAACGGGCGTGGGCTCGATCGTCGTCGTGGACGCAGACGATCACTTGGTCGGACTGATCACCGCGACCGACTTCGTCTCGCTCGTCAGGGAAAACGATCCGAGAGACGAGACGCCGGTCGAGGTGTTCATGACCCGAGACGTCGTCACCGTCGGGCCGGACGATACCATCGAGGAGCTCGCAGAGCCGACCGCCCACGGATACACCCATCTGCCGGTCGTCGACGAGAGCGGCGAGCTCATCGGCATGATATCGACGACCGATCTCACGGCGTACATCTCCGGAAAGCGATAACGTGCGTGGCGCGAAGACACGCGCTCGCGGGAAGTCGACTGAGGAAGGGACTTCGGTGTAGCGGCCGTTTCGGCGCTTCGTGTGACGGTCGTTTCAGCGCTCGGCGGAGTGCACCTGCTCGTCGTACGTCGCGCCCGCCGCGATCAGGAATCCGATGATCGCGGTCACGAGCGCGATGGATCCGATGGCGACGACCGCGACGGAGAACAGGTCCCCGGGTAACACCCGTGCAGACGTCAAAAGGGACACGGCGGTGACGAATCCGATCAGCAGCAACAGTCGCCCGAGCCGGGCGGTGTCGAAGCTCCCGTCACCGGACATATGCTTTGAGTTCGTTGATGACGCCGTCGTATCCGTCCGCTTCTGCTCCCGCCCCGAGCGAGTGGATCGACTGACAGACCCACATTCCGGCGGTGAAGTTCAACAGGGCGATAAACGATATCAACCCGAGCTGTGAGTCCACGGTGAGACCGATAAGCAGCCCGAGCGGAAGCGTTATCGACATTATCGCATGCGTAAGTAACGACCGCGTCCCAAAGTCTTGCAACGAGTTGAGAACCCCTGCCATACACAGGGTAACGGTACGGATGCATATATAAGATCGTACAGGCGAACGCGTGTGTCCGTTCGGACGGGACCGATCTCAACGGGCCGACTCGACCGGCGCTACCGAGTCGACCGGGCCGAACACCGACGCCCCGCTGACGGACGGGCCGAACACCGACGCCCCGCTGACGGATGGGTCAACTGCAGGCGTCGCGCGTTCCGGAAGAAACATGTGTCGCTGTCGCACAGTCAAGCTATGAATCTGAACGACCGAACCCGCGTCAGCGAGGTCATGTCGACACCGTTAGAGACGATCGGGGCGAACGAACCGCTCCGTGAGGCCGCCCGCCGGATGGACGACGCCGGCATCAGCGCGCTGGTCGTCACCGCCGGCGCCGGCTGTATCATCACGCAGAGCGATATCATCGGGGCCGTCGCGGCGGACCGGGACGTCTCCGAGACGGTCGTCGGCGACGTGATGACCGAGGACGTCGAGACCGTCACGCCGGATTTACTGATGGAGGAGGTCGCGGCGATGATGACGATGTACGGCGTGAAACACCTCCCGGTCGTCGACGACGACTACGTCGGGATGGTGTCGTCGACGGACGTGACGGCACAGCTGTCGTAGCCGTCCCCCTGCGCTGTCATTAAAACACAAGCAGCGGAACCCCGACAGCGACGCCGACGGCGATCAACACGAGGTTCCAGAACAGCACGGGCCGGATCAGGTCCCGAGTGATGCTCGCGGCGAACGCCGTCTTGACGAGGATGCTCGCGGCGGTCCCGGCGACGACCCCCGCGACCGCGGTCTCGACCGTGATCTGTCCGGTGCCGAGCAGGGAGACGGCGGTCGTCGTCGCCGTGCCGGAGGAGACGAGGCCGGCGAGGAACGCCGTCGCGACGAACCCGCTGGCGCCGAACGTCCGCTCGGCGCCCGCCGAGATCAGGAGGACGACGAGAAACAGCGCGCCGAACGTCAGGGCGTTCCGGAGGCTGAACGGCGAGGTGAGCTCCGCTTCCATCTGCGTCCGCCAGTCGCTTCGCCACACCGCGACGAGGACGCCGGTGACGGTGATCGCGCCGAGCGGCGCTCCGACGACGAGCGCGGCCTCGGGGACGAACGCGGCGACGAGCGCGGCGTTGCGAAACGCCATCGCGGCGTTCGCCAGCAGGATCGACCCGACCGCGATATTGAGAAGGTCCGCCCGCCCCTTCGCCCGCTTGGCCATCTCGGCGACGACCGCCGTCGAGTTGACGAGTCCGCCGAAGAATCCCGTGACCGCGTAGCCGCGCCCCTGATATCGCTTCACGAGGACGTAGTTGACGAAGCCGATGGCGCTGATGGCGACGACGAGCGACCAGATGAGTCGCGGTTGGACCGCCCCCCAGGGGTCGATCGTCTCCGCCGGCAACAGCGGGAACACGACGAACGCAAGGATGGTGAACTCGACCGCGCTGCGGACCTCCTCTCGGGAGAGTCCCCACGCGAACTGATGGAGTTCTCGCTTCAAGACGAGCAGCAGCGACGACAGCACCGCCACCGTCACCGCCTCGATGAAGAACTCGTTCGCGACGAGCGCACCGACTCCGTAGGTCACCAGCATCGAGACCGACGTCGTCAGCGAGAGTCCCTCGGTATCCTCGTCGACGAAGCTCTGGACGCCGAGCAACACGGCGGTGGCGACGATCAGCACGCCGCCGACGATCAGGAGCCCGTCGCTGCCGAGCAGCGAGAACACCGCCGCCGTGAGGCTGATCAGGGCGAAGGTTCGGATCCCCGCCGACTTCTGCGACCACTCGCGCTCCATTCCGAGGAACATCCCGAGCGCGGTCGCCAAGGCGAGTTTTGCGACGTTCGTCTGGAGGTAGACGAGCGGGTCGACCGCGCTCAACACCGTCGGTCACCCCGCTGTCGTCCGGGCGGCTTCTCGGACCGTCGTCCGGCCCCTCCCCCCGCCTGGCGGTCGAATCGGCCTCGGCGGCGGGCCGACTGTGTCGTCACGCGCATGGCTCGGTGTCTTTCATAGCTCCGCCTATATTTTGCCATCCGTCGCCGGACCTGCCGCCGGACGTGCACGAACCGGACGTGCGCGACTTCGACCGCACGCGGCCTCAGCGGTTCGTCGGCTCGCGCGGGAGGTCAAGCGACTCCGTCAGGTCGTGTTCCTCGCCGGTGAGCAGGTACAACACGTCCTCGAGGATGACCACGAGCTCCGGGAGCTCTCGCACGACGAGGAAGGTGATCCCGATCAGCGCGACCACCGCGAGCAGTTGGCTCATGATCCGGTCGGAGATCAGAAACGAGACCCGATACGGATCGGTCGCGCCGAACATCGCCAACACCAGGTCCGGCTGCCAGTGCATGTACTGGTTGCCCGCGACGACCGTGATGAACGTCGTCCGGATGATGTTAAGCACGTAGATGAGGGGGATCGACACCGCGAGCGCGCGGACCTTCCGCGAGACCGGGGCCTGTACGGCGGTGACGAGGCCGCCGAAGATGGCCATGCTCCCGAGCCCCGTACACGCTAACACCACGTGGATCCGGACCGTGTGGCCGTCGTCGAGGAGCCACTCGAAGGCCGCGTCGTACCCCTCCCGGCTCGTCACGTGATCGGGAGCGTAGCCGAGGAGTTCGATCACCATCCCGGTGTGTGTCGCGACGATCTCAATGAGGATTCGTCGGGGCTCCGGGAACGCCACCCCGGCAACCGTGAACGCCGGAATCGTCTCGAACGGCAGGTAGATGAACAGCATGATCGCGATCGCCCGCGTGAGCGTGAACAGCGACGCGCGACCGTCGTACAGGAGGTATCCGGCGTACGCGCAGGCGGGGACGCCGACGAGTGCGAGAATCGACTCGACGTAGCTCTGGTGTTCGAACGCGAAGTACGGCACCATCGTCAGCCAGAACAGCCCGAACAACACCCACGTTCCGGCTGCGAGCGTCCGTCCCGCGTCCAGCCCGCGGCTGTCGAGCAGCCACGCGACTGCAAAGAGGATCGCGACGAGCCACGCGAACGTGAACGTGTCCGGCAGCAGACTCAGCGTCGCCGGCACGCCGGACCCGAGCATGTCCGAACGGTCGGTCGCGACCGAATAAAGCCCTTGTCGTTCCCGACGATCCGGCGGTGAGAGAAGGCGCCGTCAGGCGGTCGCGAAAGTCGTATTAGAAGAACAGTCTCGAACAGGCCGCGTCAGCGTTCTTCGCTGTCGAGCACGCGGATCTGGTCGCCGCGGACCGTCACCGGAATCGGGACGGTCGCCTCGTACAGCTCGACGGTCACCTGGTCTTTCCCCTCGTCGATCCGCTGGACGCGGGCCTTCTCCCCTTTGAACGGCCCGGCGATCAGCTCGACGATGTCGCCCTCGGCGATCCCCTCCACGTCGGGGGTCGGTGAGAGGAAGTGTTCGACCTCGGAGAAGGGGCTTTCGGCCGGACCGTCGGCGCCCTGAATGACGCCGCGAGCGTGGGGGATCTCGTCCATGATCCGGGCGAACACGCTGCCGTCGCTGGCCTCGACCATCACGTAGCTCGTCAGCTGATCGGGCGCGATGACCGCCTGGATCTCCGGCATCTCCTTTTCGGCGAGCATGTCGGCGACGGTCCGCTCCTGGCGCGCGGTCGTCTTGACCGAGAAGATCGGCATCAGGCGCCGACCCCCGGCAGGAGACTCATGACCGCGAAGATCAGGAAGCCGATGAAGCCGATGAGGATGATGCCGGCGCCGGCAATCTGTGACACCTGGAGGAACTCGTCGGTGCTTGGCGTGCTCGCCAGCTTCAGCACGCGAATGTAGCTGTTGAGGTCGTACGGAACGTCCATGTTACAAGCTGGTTCGAGACGAGACGGTTTTTACCTTTTGATGCGCGCCGTGGCGGAGCCCGCGCGGGAGCGGCGTCTTCAGCAGCTCCCGTCGGCGCCGCAGGCGCTGCCGTAATCGACATCGATCTCGTCGCTGATCGCCTCGTTACACTGCATCAGGATCGAGGTGAACTCGAACTCCGTGGCGTCCGTCCGGGCGGCCGCGAGCTCCTCGCCGAGGGCCGCTGCCGCCGCGAGGACCTGGTCGTCGGTGGCTCCGCTCTCGGCGGCGGCACCGCCCTCGCCGGACCCGCCACCGGCCGCGTTCCCGTCTGTGCTCAACAGCACCCACCCCCGGTTGACTGCGCGAACTCCTGGTCGATCTCGTCGCTGATGACCTCGTTCGTCTCCCGCAGCAGCCCGACCAGCTCGTTTTGCGCGGCCCGCTGTCGCTGGATCGTCTCGTTGTCCGACAGCTCCGACTGCAGCTCTTTCAGCTCCCGCATCACCGACTCGTCGAAGCCGCCGCGCTGCATCCGCGCCTGCTTCCGTCGGTACTCGCGAATCAGCGCCATCGCCTCCGCGTCGTCCTGCAGCGCCTCGTCCGCCGCGACGAACCGGCGGTACGTCTCCGAGTCGCCGAGCGCGTCGATGAACGCCCGGAGTTTCTCCTCAACGTCCGCGGCCGCTGCGTCAGCGCCCCCGGCGTTTGCCTCGGACGGCTCCGCGTCGCTCACGACGGCGTCACCTCCGGTCGTCCCTCCTCGGCCAGCCCCGCGAGTCCGTCGATCTCCTCTCCGAACGCGCTGAGCTCGTCTAAGCCGACCGGCTCGTCCCGTCGGAGCGGCGCCAGCAGCAGCGGTGCGTCGAACCGGTCGTCGATCTCGCCGAGGTAGCGCTCCTGTTGCGCGCGGCGGTTGGCGAAGAAGGCGTTGTCGCCGTACTCCTCGGGGAGGAGGTAGTTGGCCACGACGAGCGAAGTCTCGATACCGACCTGATCGCGGAGGTCCTCGGCGGCCCGGTACGCCTCCATCATCGGCGTGTACTCGGGGTACATGACGAACGCGAACGTGCTCCTCTCGGGGTCTTTCATCGCCTGTATCACCTCGTCGTACTGGTCGCCTTTCGCCGGCGCGGCGCCCTTCGTCAGCGAGCCGAGGTCCATGAACCCCTTCCAATCCGAGGGGAGTTCGAGCAGCCGGAGCGTGTGGCCGGTGGGCGCGGTGTCGAAGACGACGACGTCGTAGCCGTCCTCGTCGAAGTAGCTCACGAACTTCTCTAACGCCGCCATCTCCTCGGCACACGGCGACTCCAGCTCCTCCTCGACGTTCGCGATGGCGGCGTCGACGTCGACCTGCGTGTCCGCTTTGTCCTCGTACATCTCTGTGACGTGGTCGAGGACCTGCGTGCGGTACTCTTCGAGCGCCTTCTCCTGGTCGATCCGGGCCGCGTCGAGGTTCGGCTGTCCCACCGACGTGGGTTCGTGGCCCACCGGCTCCCCGAAGATGTCTTCGAGGTGTGCGGCGGGGTCGGTGGTGACGACGAGCGTCTGGTGACCCGCTTCGGCGAGCTTCGTCGCCGCCGTGGAGGCGATCGTGCTCTTGCCGACGCCCCCTTTTCCGGTGAAAAAGAGGTATTCGGTCTCCTCGCCCGGCGTGAGCCGGTCGGCGACCGCGTCGGGGTCTGTCAGCGCGTCGAAGTCCGCGTCGGCCTCCGCGCCGGCGTCCGCCTCGGTGGTGTCGACCTCGACGGTCGCCTCGTCGCCGTCGTAAAGGACGCCACCGACGTCGGCCAACAGGTCGAGCCCGGCGATCTCGCCGGGCTGAAGCGGGTACGTCGCCGTCGCATCGGCGTCAAACCGTTCGCGGGCGCGCTCGATGACGGCCTGTTCGTCCTCGCGTTTCCCCGCGAAGAACGGGTCCTCACAGACGGACTCCGGGAGATAGCCGTTGAGGATCAGTAGCTGCGACTCGATGCCGAGGTCGCCGAGGTCGCTCGCGCTCCGTTCGATCTCGTCGATCGAAGATTCCTCTGGCTTCCCGACGAACGCGAACGAGGTCCGCTCGGGGTCTTGGAGCGTGTCGATCGCGCGCTCGTACTCCCGTTTCCTGTCCTCCATCGAAGCCGCAGGGCCGATACAGGTCGAACCGCCCTTCTCGAGCTCCGCGTTCCAGTCTGACGGGAGCTCCATCAGCCGGATGGTGTGCCCGGTCGGTGCGGTGTCGAAGACGACGGCGTCGTACTCCGGGCTGTCCATGAAGTCGACGAAGTTGTCGAAGGCGGCGATCTCCTCGACACAGGGGCTGTTGAGCTGCTCTTCGACGGTCTCAAGCTGCTCGTCGTCGAGCAGCGCACGCATCGGCTCGATCGTCTCTCGTCGGTACTCTTCCGCGGCGACGTCCGGGTCGATCTCGATCGCGGAGAGGTTCTCGACGCCGTCGATCGCGGTGATCTCGTGGCCGATCTCCTGACCGAAGATGTCCGAGAGGTTCGGCGCGGGGTCGGTGGTCACGAGCAGCGTCTCGTAGGCGTTGTCGGCGAGCCACGTCGCGGTCGCACAGCTGACGGTGCTTTTCCCGACGCCCCCCTTCCCGCTGAAGAAGACGAACTCCGTCTCGTCGCCGCTCGGTTCGACCACTTTGCGCGCGTCCGTCGTGCTCGTGGCGCCTGCTTGCTGTGACATCTTTCAGACCTCCTGTGGTCGCAGTTCGCCGTCGACCGCCGCCTCGAGCTCGTCGTACGAGAGGTACGATCCCTTCGCCACGATCTCGCCGTCGACGACCGTGATCGGCAGGATGTCCGGGCCGTTCTCCTGAACGAGGTCGTAGATCCGCTGTGTGTCGAGGAACTGGTCGATGTTGTGCTGCATGTTCGCCCGCGAGACGTCGAGGTCGTCGACCGCGTCCTCGAGCTGGTCGAGCGCGGCGCTCACTTCGACGAGTTCGTCGTCCGGGTCCGGGCCGCAGACGCCGGTGGAACAACACATCGCTTCTTCGTACAGCGTGAGTTCAGTCATGTGGAGTGGTTGACTGCAGAGCCGTTCGGTTGAGCTAGTGGTACACGAATCCGCCCGGATCCGACACCTCACGGCCCTGCTTTCATCTGAGGAAACGTTCAGATAATTATAAACCCTTCGGTCGCGAGAGCTCATCCGGCGTCGCCGGATCAGGGATCCGTTGGCATATAACTCTCGCTTTCGGGTATGGTCCTACCGATCAGTACAACGCTCTTCCGGGCGCATGTCTGATGTGGGTGATATACTGTCGAATTCTCTCGCACATAGATGATGTACTGTTGAATTGTCTCGTTCCTCAGCCGCGGTCGTCTGCCGTCAGATCCGCAATGCTTAATCTTTTATTCGTTCAACTGTTCTCCATGTCATCGACCGATCGGTTACGTCGGTACGTCACCGACGAATGCGGGAGCTGCACCGACGAGGACCTCGAAGAGCGGCTGGCGGAACTCAAGGAGCTTGATTCGGCCACGGGTGACTCCGAGCTCGAGACCGACGTCGAACTGCTTTCTGCGCTCGCCAACGAGACGCGGTACACTATCGTTCGCCTGCTTCACACGGCCGACGACGAGCTCTGCGTCTGTGAGATCTCGCCGCTGCTCGACGTGAGCGACAGCGCGATCAGCCACGCCCTCTCACAGCTCACCGACGCCGGACTCGTCACGCGTCGCAAGGACGGGAAGTGGCGCAAGTACGAGGCGACCGCGCAGGCCAACGCGCTGCTCGTCGCGCTCGACGGGTCGCGTCGGTAGCGAAACGGGCTCCCGCTTTCGACGGCTGTTGACGTCGCGTCGAACAACTCTTCTGCCGCGCGGGCCGCCCGACCGTCACGAGGCGGGAAATCGTTCCCCGTTCCCGCTCAGAGAAGCCCCGAGAGAAGCGTGTTGAACATCACGCCGACAGCGATGCCGATAGCGACGACGGTGGTCGCGTACACCGCGAGCAGCTGGCGCTTGAACAGCTTGTTCAATAGGATCAGGTTCGGGATACTGATCCCCGCACCGCCGATGACGAACGCGATCACCGTGCCGATCGGGATCCCCGCCTCGGTGAGCGAGTGGGCTATCGGTAACATCCCGCTGACGCTCACGTACACCGGTGCGCCGGCGAGCGCCGCGAGCGGCGTCGCGAACGGATTCTCCGGTCCGGCGATACGCTGAAGGAACTCCGCAGGCACCGCCCCGTGGATCAGCGCGCCGATCGCGATCCCGACGGCGATGTACGGGAGCGTGTCGCGGAAAAAGGAGAGCGCGCCCTCGCCTGCGGCGGTTACGCGCTCCCTGTGGGTCCGATTCGTTGCGGTCGTCCCGCACTCGCCGCAGCCGGACGCGGCGTCGGCTCTCTTCGAGGCGTCTGTCGCGGACGCCCCGCCGTCGGTCGCGATCTCGCGGCCGCCCGTCGTGATCCGAACGTCTTTGACGTAGCCGTCGAGGTCGAACGTGCCGATGATCAGGCCGGCGACGATCGCCGCCAGCAGCGCGGTCGTCACGTACGCGACGGTGACGCCGGCCCCGAACAGGCCGAACAACAGGAACACGGCGATCCAGTTGACGATCGGCGAGGCGAGCAGGAACGAGAAGGCCATGCCCGTCGGCGCGCCGGCGCCGAGGAGCCCGGCCAAGACGGGTACGGTCGAACACGAGCAGAACGGCGTCACCGCGCCGAGCCCCGCCGCGAGGACGTTTCCGCTCCCGTGATCCCGCGAGCGGAGCATCCTCTCCACGCGTTCGGGCGGGAGGTACTCCTGAGCGAGTCCGACGAGGAACGACGCGCCGATGAAAAGCGGCGTGAGGACCATCGCGAGGTGGATGAAGTACTCCCAGGAGTCGAGCAGCGCCGCCTCCGTGCCCGCCGGTATCACGCGTGTTCCCCCATCGCGCCGGCGAGGTCAAGCAGCTGCAGGCTCGCCGTGTCCGCGATCCGATAGTACGTCCACTTCCCCTTCTTCCGCGTGCGAACGATCTCCGCGTCGCGGAGCTTCCGGAGGTGTGAAGCGACCGTCGACTGCGGTGCGTCGAGCACCGTTTCGAGCTCACACGCGCAGAGCTCGCCCTGTCGGAGCGCGTGAATGATCGCGAGCCGCTTTTCGTTGGCCAACGCCTTGAACACCGCCAGTTCCGCGTCGATGGCGTCGTCCTCGGGCCGACGAGTCGCCGGAAACGCCCCTTCACAGCACGCCTCCTCGTCCAGCCGTCTGAGGGTTCCGCTCGCGGATTCCGAGACGGACTCCGACGCGCCGTTCGGCTGATTGGACATTCTCGAACCTCTCGCTATTCGTTCGCCGTCGATTCCGATGTGGCTTCCGCGTCCGTGCCGTCGTCTATCTCTTCGATTTGCATGTCACAGCAGCTCTCGTCGTCGTCCGATCCCGTTCCCAGTAGTCGGTCAATCAGAGACATACATATCGATATAATCCGATTTGTTTTGAGTGTTTGGGATCGCACAGACACCTCAGTGAGACCAACTATCGATATCACTCCGTTGAAACGACGACTGATCAGGAGTTGTCGCGGCCCGCGCAAACCGTATCGGATCATCTCGATGTGATATCCTCTCTAGTGCGCGGAGAACCGGAAGCGCGAACGCGGTCATTGCGCCCGACGAAGCATCGAAGTACGAACGTCGAACGACAAGAGATCAGGGAGCCCCGAGTTCGAGATGGCGAGGACGTCACGCTGACCTTCTCAGTTCAAACCGTAATAGCCCGCTCCGCTCTGACGCATCGTCGATACCGACCCGCACATGAGAGTATCTCCAAAGCATTTATCTGAATAGATGCTCAAGTATAAGTAGATGTCGAGAACCACACTATCAGACCTGTTCCAGAAGCCGTTCGACGTCCTGGAAGAATTCGCGGCGGACGACTCGCCACCTCGCAACGTCTACTCCAGCCTTCGGACGAGAGACGAGGGCGTGTACACCCAGACGAACACCCAGCCGGGAACGGGGCTTTACGCCGCTGACGGCGACAGTGAAGGGGAGAAAACGGCGGCAGAAACGGACCAGAAGGCGACTCAGGACGACCCGTTCGACTGCCCCGACCCGGTGACTTGCGACACGTGTAGTCCGCGCACGACGACCGCCGACTGACGGGCGCGACAAGCGAGTCACGCGCGAGCCGCGGTCTCCGGACGCGGCACACCGGGTGGCCCACTCGTCGCTCGCTCCCCGAGTTCCGCGATCGAAACCGCTTAAACGATTGAGCGTTTTCTAAATCTTGTGTCGCAGAAAACACGCACAGTCGACGACGAACCGACCGATGACTCCGAACTCGCCATCGACCACGGACTGAGCGAAGAGAGCGCTCGACAGCGCGATTCGATCGCGAACGTCGGTCCGCTCGGGATGCGGACCGGGCAGTCGGACCTGCTGTTCTTTCAAGGGATTCTCCCGGAGATCAACGGCGACGTCGCCGCCGAGAAACCGCCCGACGAGCAGATACGGATGTGTCTCGACCGGCTTGAGCTGATGCTCGAGAACCGGAACGCAACGCTCGGCGACGTGTTGAAAGTCGAACTCCAGCTGACGGAGCCGGACGCGGCCGAGGCGGTCGACCGCGAGTACGAGTCGCGGTTCGTCGACGTCGGGTTCCCGCCGCGGATCGTCGTCGGCGTCTGTTCGCTTCCCGGCGGCGCGAGCGTGCAACTCGACGTCATCGCCGCTCAGGAGTGAGCTCACGGGTGACTCTCACGAGCGGTGGGTTCCGGCGTCTCGGCCGTCGGGCGACGACCGCTCCCGCTCAGCACAACGGTTATATCGCCGAAAGCTAACTGACGGACAATGACAGACATGGCGTCCGAATCGTCCGGCCCCGCCGATCTCGATGCGGTGATCGACGACGAGATGACGGCGACCGACGTGAAGACCCTCTCCGCGTTCGGGTACGAGACGCGCTACCGGCTGGTTCGGCTCCTCGTCGAAGCGGAGGGCGGCGTGAACTTCGACGAGATAACGCCGTACGTCTCCGTCAGCGACAGCGCCGTCAGCCACGCGCTCACCCTGCTCAGCGACGCCGGCTTGGTCCGGAAAGAGAAGGACGGTCGCTCGCGGATATACACGCCGACCCGTCGCGCAGAGGCGCTGGTCACCGCGCTCGACGGGACGCGGTGACGTCGGCGGGTGGCAGAGCGAACGCTATTATGCCCGAGGCGACGTACGGAGCCGTATGAAGGTGCTCGGTATCGCCGGCCCCTCCGATTCCGGAAAGACGACGGCCGTCGCGGCGCTCGTCGAACGGCTCCGCGAGCGCGGCACCGTCGCGACGGTAAAACACCTCACGCACGACCCCGACATCGACACCGACGGGAAGGATACGGCCCGTCATCGGGCGGGCGGCGCGACACACACCGTCGGCCTCACCGACGAGGGCGAGTGGTTCGCGACGGGCGAGGACCGAGACCTCGACGACGTGTTGACCGAGTTCGCTCGCACGTACGACTACGCGATCGTCGAGGGGTTCAGCGGCAGCGACGTGCCGAAGGTCGTACTGGGCGATCGGACCGCTGACCCGCCGATCGTCGCGCAAGCCGAGAACGCGCGTGCACTCGACTCCGACGGGGTCGTCGCAACGCTCGAGGATCTTCCGCCGTACGAGCCCAGACCCGATTGAGTCCGGCTCGCGATCCGTCAGGCGGACTCGTCGACGAGATCGCCGATTCCGCCTATCATCGGCCGACGACACAGACCGCCGAGGAAAAGCCGCTGCGTGGAGTTCCACGCGATCAGTATCCGGACGGAGCGACTGACGTGGCTTTCACGCCTGCGACCGACTAGGTACACATAAAGACCCCCGTGATTTAGGTGATTAGTTGAGCAGTTCTTTGGACGTTGGAACGCGGTTCTCTGTTTATGTATCTAATCGGCTAACGTGGTAGCCGAGAGGAGTCATGTCCGCTATCGAACCACTGAGACCAGTCGATGGGCGGTGGAGACAGCCCGTGAAAACGATCATCCTAGGAGATACTGGTTACGCCCTGACCGAGGTCAACAGATGAGCCACGCGCAAGACGAGACCGGTGTTCGAAGCCTTCTCCGAGGCGGAAAGCGATACTACGCGTGGCTCTCGTTGATCGGGGTGGGGTTCCTCGTCGGCCTGTACGGCATTCTTCTCACCCTCCTCGAGGGAATGACTGTCCTCGGCATTACTGACCAGGTACCGTGGGGAGTCCTGCGGTCGACGTACGTCTTCTTTACGCTCTTGAGCACGGGGATCTGTGTGGGTATCACCTCCCTGTCGACCGTCTTTCGCAAGGAGACGTATGACCCGCTGGTCAAACGAGCCATACTCCTGTCGCTTTTCACACTCACCGCCGGGGGACTCGCGATCATGGCTGGACTCGGACAGCCGTTCCGATCGTTCCCGGCGATGATCGCGGCGCCGAATCCGTCCTCGCCGTTGTGGTGGATGATAGTTCTCTACTCAGTGTACGGCGCCGCACTCGTCGCGGAGTTCTATCTGGTCGATCAGGTCGATCGTCCGAGCCGGCGGCTCACGCTCGGCGTCGGGCTCGTCGCCCTGATCGCGCCCGTTCTCGCGGGGATGATGCTGGCTGCAATCTTCAGTACTGCGGAGGCCCGACCCTACTACGGCGGGATATTCTCGTCGGTCTACCTGCTCGTGACGGCCGTGTTCTCCGGCGTCGCACTGCTCACGGCCGTCACTATCGTCGAACGGTGGCTCACGAACTCGACGAAGGAGGCCGTCAGCGAGGACCTGCTCACCGAAACGCTCGGGAGATACCTCGGCGGGATGGCCGTGCTCACGCTGGTTCTCACCGTCGTCAGACACGCGTATGGGCTCGTGGCTACCAACGACGCGCTGGCACTGGCCCACCAGCAGATGGTGTTCGGCCACCACAGCCTGTGGGCCGTCGGCGTCGGCGTGATCGTCGGGATGCTCCTGCCGCTTGCACTGCTCGCCACTCGGCGAACGAGAACCGTCAACGGTGTGTTTGTGGCGTCTGTGCTCGTACTCGTCGGCATGTTCGCGAGCCGACTCGAGTTCATTTTCGGCGGGCAGATAGTCGCGCTGACGAACGACCCGTCACACCAGTTCCCGATCGCGAGCTACGCCCCGACCGTTCCCGAGGTCGCAATCGTCGTGATGTCGTTCACGCTGTTTGCGTTCCTCTACACCGTCGGACGGGCGTTATTCGACCTCGACGAGCTTCCGGATCACGAGCACGCGCCCAAATCGTCGAGCCGCCCGTCGGTCGGGGCCGGCGTCGGGGGTGATGACGGTGACTGAGGAAACCCAATCACTCGACTCGGAGATGCGAGCCGAGCTCGCGGAGACCGATCTCGAGGAGGGGGGCGTGAACCTCTCGATGGTGATCGACTTACAGCGGTGCACGGGCTGTGGGGCCTGTAACATCGGCTGTGCACAGGAGAACAATCTTCAAAAGGGGGTGGCGTACTCCAGCCGGATCGTCGAGACGGAGGGGACGTTCCCGAACGTCAGTTACGAGTACACGCCGACGCTGTGTAACCAGTGTAACGACGCGCCGTGTGCGGAGGGGTGTCCGAGCTCGGCGCTGTACGAGGGCGAGGGCGGGATCGTGATGCTGGATCACGACCAGTGTATCGGTTGTATGTACTGCATGATCAACTGCCCGTACGACGAGGTTCATCTCGTCGATGAGGATCCACACTCCTCGTGGGACTCTGAGGAGTCGGTAATCGAGGACGGGACGGCGTCGCCGGCGAAACTCAAAGAGCGGGTCGACGTCGACGAGGACGCCCCAGCGTACTACAACCCCAATCGGGAGGTCGGGGAGCACGAACACCCGACCCGGTACAAAGGCGTCGTCGAGAAGTGTAACTTCTGTGTGCATCGCCTCAACGAGGGCGAACTCCCGCGCTGTGTCGAGGAGTGCCCCTGCGAGGCGCGGATCTTCGGCGACCTCAACGACCCCGACAGCAAGGTCAGCGAGGTGCTCGGTAAGTACAACCCGGACGTCCGCAAGGAGGAACTGGGAACGGAGCCGAGCGTGAAGTACGTCCGCGACTACAACGGCGGCAGCTACGAGCGAGGAACCGGTGAACCGGGACTGTCTGATTAGATCAATGAGTACGAACGACAACACCACCGAGACGGACGAGAGCACCGGAAGCTCCGGCATCGAGCTGGGGCGACGAAACTTCATGAAGGCGGGCGCGGTCGGCGCGGTTGCCGCCAGCCTCGGCTCTGGCCTGACCAGCCTCACGTCGGTCGTCGAGGCCGACGACTCCCGCGACGCCTTAGTCGAACACACCGGGGAGTGGAAGCCGAGCTGCTGTGCCGGCTGTACGTCTTGGTGTTCGGCGCAGGTACTCGTCGACGATCGGACCAACCGCGTCATCAGGACACACGGCCACGAGAAATCACGGATCCACGGCAAGAACGACTGCCCGCGACAGGATCTCGCCATCCAGCAGCTGTACGACCCCGACCGGGTGACCCAGCCGATGAAGCGGACGAACCCGGAGAAGGGGAAAGATGTCGATCCGGAGTTCAAGCCGATCAGCTGGGAGGAGGCGATCGACATGCTCGCTGAGGAGATCATGGAACTCAGAGAGAACGACGAACCGGAGAAGTTCATGGTCACCCGGGGCCGGTACACCTACCTCCGACCGATCCTCTACAGCTACCTCCCGCAGATCATCGGCTCGCCGAACAACATCTCTCACAGCGCGATCTGCGCGGAGGCCGAGAAGTTCGGCCCGATGTACACCGAAGGCGAGTGGGCCTACCGCCAGTACGACGTCCAAGAGACGAACTACGTCATCGCGTGGGGAGCCGATCCCATCTCGGCGAACCGACAGGTCTCTCACTACTCCAACGAGTTCGGTGACCTGCTCGATCAGGCAACGGTCGCAGTGGTCGAACCGCGCCTCTCCTCGACGGCGACGAAATCCGACGAGTGGCTGCCCGTGGAACCGGGTCAAGACGGCGCACTCGCGTCCGCCATGGCGCACGTTATTCTGCGTGAGGGGTTGTGGCACCGAGCGTTCGTGGGGGAGTTCGCGGACGGTGAGAACCGTTTCGTCCCCGGAGAGCAGGTCGATCCCGACACGTTCGAGGAGTCCGAGAACAGCCAAGGAGTCGTCGAGTGGTGGAACGAGGAGTTGTACGACAAAGAGCCGGAGTGGGCCGCAGAACGAGCGGGCGTTCCCGCCGAACAGATCGAGCGTGTCGCGGTCGAGTTTGCGGAAGCGGGTCCGAACGCCATCTCGTGGCTCGGTGGTGGTCCCTGCATGACGGTCCGCGGAAGCTACACGGCGATGGCAGTCCACGCGCTCAACGGGCTCGTCGGCTCCGTCGGCAACCGCGGCGGAACCCTGTACGCGCCTAGCACCGGGGTCGAGGACCTGCCCGCACCCGACGAGTACATCGACGATGTCGGCGAAGCAGGGCTCGAAAACGAGAAGATCGACCAGCGCGGTCGGTTGGAGTTCCCCGCGCTCAAAGACGGCGAGTCGGGTGGTGGCGTCGTCACCAACAACGCCGCCGCCGGGATCATCGACGAGGACCCCAACGAGATCAAGGTGCTGGTCTCCTACTGGAACAACTACGCGTTCTCGAACCCCGAGAGCCAGCGCTGGGAGGAGGCGCTTGCGAAGATCCCGTTTCACGCGACCATCGAGACGCACGCGAGTGAGACGGCGTGGTTCGCCGATCTCGTTTTGCCGGCGACCCACCACCAGTTCGAGCGATGGGGGCAGCTCAGATCCACCGGCGCGGGCTACCGGACGATCAATCTCCACACGCCCGTGTTAGCCGACGACCCGGACGATCCAGAGGACGTCCTCGAGAATGGCCGGCTATGGGACGTTAAAACCGACGAGACGGAGATCCCCTACCTACTGGCCGAGGCACTCGCCGAGAAGGGGTTCGACAACATGCTGGAGTTTTTCGAGAACGAGTACCCCGATCCCGAGACGGGAACGTCGCTTCGCGAGGAGTACTCCGGCGATGACTTCAGATCGCGCGAGCTGCGCGCACAAGCGTTCTCACGGAACGCGATCAAGCTCCGGACCCAGCCGATCTGGGACGCCGACTACCGGGAAAACGAGTTCGACTGGCCCGGCGGCGAGGAGTTCGAGGACTGGGTCGCGTTCCGCGAGCGCGGCATCTGGCACACCGAAAAGTGGGAATACCGCCACCGATGGCCGTCAGAAGGGGGGGAGTTCGCTACCGACACGGGTGTATTCGAGTTCGACGGTGAGACGCTCGAAAACGCGCTACAGGGTCACGCCGACCGTCACGATACGGATATCGACACCGTTCTGAAGGTCTGTAACTACCAAGGCCGGGTCGACGATCCGGACGCACCTGACGCCTTCGTCCCCCACTACGAGGAGCCGTTCAACATGGGCGACGCCGAGGAGTACCCGTTCAAGTTCGTCGATTACAAGGACCGGCTCAACCGCGAGGGCCGCTCCGCGAACACGACGTGGGTCCACGAGTTCAGGGATGTCAACCCGGGCGACGAACCGGGAGCGGACCTCGCCAAGATCAACCCGCGTGATGCGGAGGAGCTGGGTCTCGAGGACGGCGATGAGGTCGTTATTCGGTCACCTGCCGGCGAGATCGAGTCCGAAGTGAAACTCTGGGAGGGGGTCCGCCCCGGAACCGTCGCAAAGACGTGGGGGCAAGGCCACTGGGCGTACGGTCGGATCGCCGCTGAGGAGTTCGGCGAAGAAGCTCGTGGCGGATCGAACAACCACGTGATCGGCGCCGAGTACGACCGTCTGAGCGGGAGTTCGGTGTTCTACGGCGACGTGCAGGTCGACATCGAGAAGCGGTAATCCGTCTCCACTCCCGTTCCCGGCAGGACCCCCGAGTCGGCGACCGGCGTCCGGACTCACACACCAACGACACGACGAACGAGCAGACTGACCATCGAACATGACACAGCCACCGACGATGACCGAGAGATTCGACGACCAGATCGCCGCGGAGCAACGGCGGGCAGAGACGTACAGGCTCCTCGCTGAGCTGTTTCAGCCTCCCGATGAGGACCAGCCGTCGGGATTCAACGTGACGAACGACGTCTCGATCGCGCTCGAACAGCTACGTGACGCCGTTCCCGACCGGGAGTCGCTGGAACTTGACCACGCGAGGCTGTTCGTCGGTCCGTTCGAGCTGGCAGCGCCGCCGTACGAGTCGGTGTACGTCGACGATGAATCGCGCGTGATGACCGATTCCACCGCCGCCGTCCAAGCCGAGTACCGCGGGGCCGGGGTCGCCATCGACATCGACGAACCCGCCGACCACGTTGCGGCGGAGCTCGAGTTCGTCTCGCTGCTCGTCGCGACCGAGTGTGAGGCGCTCGCAGCCGGCGAGTTCGAGGCGGCCGAGCGATATCTCGACCGCCAGTACGAGTTCTTAGTGTCGCACCTCGGACGGTGGGTTTCGGAGTTCGCCGAAAACACTCGAACGCACGCCGACACCGAGTTCTACACGCTGCTCGCGGACGAGACCCGGTCGTTCGTCGAGGCGGACGGCAAGCGGCTCGCGGAGCGGCTCGAACGCCTCGAGGCGCCCGACGACGACGTGACTGCGGTACTCGAGGGGGAAACATCCGATGACAGCTGATGCAGACCGGGTCCGCGAGCGGCTCCGCGCGGTCGAAGACCCCGTTCTCGGCCGGAACATCGCCGAACTCGGCCTGATCGACGACATCCGCGTCGAGGACGGCGTGGCGACCGTCGCCGTCGCGTTCAACGCCCCCTACTCGAGTGACGAAAGGGCGATGGGGGACCGGATCCGCGAGGAGGTCGAGGCGCTCGGGCTCGAACCGAACGTCACCGTGAGCCGCTCGTGGGCGGACTCGGACGGTCCGGTTCCGGACGTGCGGAACGTCGTGCCGATCGCCTCAGGGAAGGGCGGCGTCGGGAAGACGACGGTGGCGACGAATCTCGCGACCGCGCTCGCGGAGACGGGGGCCCGCGTCGGCCTGCTCGACGCCGACATCTACGGGCCGAACGTGCCGGGAATGATCGGTATCGAAGCCCGACCGGGACTCACCGAAGGCGGGAAGATCGTCCCGCCGGAGGCCGACGGGATCAAGCTGATGAGCATGTCGTTCCTCTCGGAGGACGACACGGACCCCGCGATGTTACGGGGGCCGATGATCGACAAACTGCTCTCGGAGCTCATCGAGGAGACCGAGTGGGGTCACCTCGACTACCTGCTCGTCGACCTGCCGCCGGGAACCGGCGACGAGCAGTTGACTCTCCTCCAGAACGTGCCGGTGACCGGCGCGGTCGTCGTGACGACGCCGGAGGACATCGCGCTCGAAGACGTGCGTAAAGGGATCCGGATGTTCCTCGACCGCGGCACGCCGGTACTCGGAATCGTCGAGAACATGAGCTCGTTCCGGTGTCCGAGCTGCGGCGACGAACACGACCTGTACGGGAGCGGCGGCGGTGCGGCGATCGCCGCGGAGTACGGCGTGCCGCTGCTCGCCGAGATCCCCATGGATCCGGAGATCCGATCGGGAGGCGACGCGGACAGGCCCGTGACGGTCCTCCAAAGGACGGCCGCAGCGAACCGCTTTTTCGACCTCCGGGACGAGGTCACCGACCGGATCGGCGCCGTCAACCGCGCCGAGAGAGCGAATCTCGATCCCGAGGATCCGAACTCGCCGGTCGTCCGCGCGCCCGGACCGGCTCGCGCCGACGGCACAAGCGCGGGAACCGGCCCTAGCGGCGCAGGTGGCGGCGGCTGCGGCGAGCGCTGAATCCGAATTGACCTCACCCGTCCCAGTCGATTCTCTCGATATCCGCTCCGGGAACCGAGTCCGGGAGATCACCGATCCGCTCGGTCGCCTCGTCGACGAGCGCGTCGGCGACGAGGTATCGATCGGCCGCCGACCCCTCGCTTTCGTCGTCGGCTCCGAACTCGCCGCCCGGAGCGTTCCGGATCCGCTTCCACGCGCCGGGCCCGGTGTTACAGAGCAGGTAGTACGTGTGAGCGCCGCCGACCGCGTCGAGAACGTCGTCGACGCCCGTGAGTCGGTCGGATATCTCGTCCGTATCCCCGGACGCACCACCGGGCCGATCCCCGCTCGTAACGAGCGGAACGAGGTCCGAATTCGCACTTACGAACGCCGTGCTGAGCGCCATCTCCGCTTCGCCCGCGTCGAACGTCTCCCGGTCGAGACACTCGACTATCCGCGGGGTTCCGTCGACGAGGACGCCCCCGAAGACGAGCCGCGACCCCTCGATAAGCGACGAGACAGCATCCGATGTGCGTTCGGTCGAGTCGCCGGTCATCACGCTCCGCCGTTCGGAGCGGTCGGACAACGGCGTTTCGGCTTCGGCCGAGCCGTACCCTCGGGTCGGTCGCCGAACACGAGCTTCAACTGTTCCCGGTCGGACCGAATCAGCCGCCGGATGGGTTCGATTCGTCGATCCCCGTCGAGAGATTCGGCCGCGTTTCGATGGGTTTTACTATATGAATACTTGTTCATATATTATGCCGCAACGAACGAGCGAGATCGATTCGGCGGAAGACCAGGATGCGGTGATGAACGTCGACGAGACCCTGAGCGAAGAGAGCAGGAGACAGCGCGAGGGGACCGGAAATATCGGCGCGTTCGGAAAGCGAACCGGTCACTCGGATCTGATCTCCCTCGAAGGGATCCTACCGAAAGTCGACGGAGATGTATTGAACAACCACTCAATCGAAGAGCAGGTGTCGACCGCGCTCGACAACCTCGAAGCGGCGCTTGCCAACCGACGGAACGCGACGTTCGACGACGTGATGAAAGTCGAGATCCAGCTCACCGACCCGAGCGCTGCCGAAACGGTCGATCACGTCTACGAGGACCGATTCGACGACGTCGACCTCCCGCCGAGGACGGTCGTCGGCGTCTGTTCGCTTCCCGGCGGTGCCGACGTGCAGTTCGACGTCATCGCCGCCCAGGAGTGAGCCGTTCGTGATCGCCATGCTATCCATGCCTGTCACCAGATCCGAACCGTCGACGCGTCCCCACCCGGTAGCGTCCGTCAGTCGCGGGGTGAGCCCCCGATGAGCGCCGGCGACCACGACCACGGGCCGGACTGCGGCTGTCCCGACTGCGGCGACCCGCGGTCGATGGACTTCCTCGATAAGTACCTCACCGTCTGGATCTTCCTCGCGATGGGCGCCGGCGTCGGACTGGGGTACGTCGCGCCCGGCGTCGTCGGCCCGATCCAGGAGTATTACCTCGTCGAGATCGGGCTCATCGCGATGATGTACCCGCCGCTCGCGAAGGTGAACTACCGGCAGCTGCCGCGCGTCTTCTCGCAGTGGCGCGTGCTCTCTTTGAGCCTGCTCCAGAACTGGCTCATCGGTCCGACCGTGATGTTCGCGCTCGCGGTGGTCTTCTTCAGCGGGATCGTCCCGTGGTTCCCCGCGCGACCGGAGTACTTCCTCGGGCTGATATTCATCGGGATGGCCCGCTGTATCGCGATGGTACTCGTCTGGAACGACCTCGCCGACGGCTCCAGCGAGTACGCGGCGGGGCTCGTCGCGTTCAATAGCGTGTTCCAGATCGTGACGTACGGCGTCTACATCTGGTTTTTCGCGCTGTTCCTCCCGCCCGTTTTGGGGCTCGACGCGATGGTCGCCGGCATCGAGGCGTTCGACATCACCGTCCAACAGGTGTTCTGGGCGATCGCGGTCTTCCTCGGAATCCCCTTCGCCGGCGGTATCCTGACGCGACTCGGCGGCGTCCGGACCAAAGGCGAGGAGTGGTACGAAGAGGAGTTCGTTCCGAAGATCAGTCCCGTGACTCTGCTCGCGCTGCTGTTCACGGTTATCGTGATGTTCGCCACGCAGGGAGACAACATCCTCGCACGGCCGCTCGACGTGGTGTGGCTCGCGATTCCGCTCACGATCTACTTCGTCGTGATGTTCCTCGTGAGCTTCGGGATGGGGCGCGGAATCGGCGCTGACTACTCGACGACGACCGCGATCGGCTTCACCGCGGCCTCGAACAACTTCGAGCTCGCGATCGCCGTCGCCGTCGCGGTGTTCGGCGTCGGCTCCGGCGTCGCCTTCGCGACCGTCGTCGGGCCGCTGATCGAGGTGCCGGTCCTGCTCGCGTTGGTTCACGTCGCGGTCTACTTCCAAGAGCGGTTCGACTGGGCGGGCTACGAGACCGGACAGCTGGACTCCACGAAACCGTCCGCCGAGACGGCCTCCTCACACACAGACGACGACTGAGCGGCCGCGAAGGCCGACGCCCCGCACGACTGCCCGGGTGGGCGTCGTGACCGACGAGGCGGCCCGGCCGACGGCGTGGGAGTCGCCCCCGCCCTCCTGGAGGCGGGGTCCAAATATCCCGGATCCGGCGACCCGGCTCGCACCCGGCGTCGCGCGTCATCCCTCCGGAGCGGGCCCACCACCCGCTCGTTTTGTGTCATCTCCGCCGGCCTCTTCGGTACAGACTGCGGTCGTTCACACATCGCGTAACTTGGGGGCCGACGGCTCACACATCCGTTCCCGCTGAGAACGGTGGTGTGACGAAACTCGAAAACAGCTACCGAGACCGGACCGCTCGCCGTCTTCCCGCCGGCTTCACTCCACGTAGTCGATGTCTTCCATCTCGGCCGGGGTCGCGTCGCCGTCGCCGCCCTGTCGCCCGTAGATCTGCGGCGACTTGACGCCGGTGACGACGATCATCGTCCGCATCTGGCCCTCGAGGTCGTCGTCGACGGAGGTCCCCCAGATGATCCGGGCGTCGGGGTCGATCCGGTCGTAGATCTCCTCGACAACTCCCTCGGCCTCCTCGATCGACATGTCGGTGCCGCCGGTGACGTTGACGAGCGCGGAGTTCGCACTGGAGATGTCGACGTCGAGCAGAGGCGAGCGGAGCGCGCTCTTGACGGAGTCGGTCGCCTTCGAGTCGGAGTCAGACTCTCCGAGACCGATCATCGCGACGCCGCCCTTCTCCATGACGGTGCGGACGTCGGCGAAGTCGAGGTTGACGAGCCCGGGCATCGTGATGAGCTCCGTGATCCCTTTCACCGACCGCATCAACACCTCGTCGGACACCTTGAACGCCTGTCGGACCGGGAGCTTCCCGACCGAGTCGAGCAGCCGGTCGTTGGGGACGACGATGACGGTGTCGCTCACGTCGCGGAGCCGTTCGAGTCCGGCCTCGGCGTTCGTCCGTCGGACCTCGCCTTCGGCCGTGAACGGCGTGGTGACGATGGCGATAGTGAGCGCACCCGACTCGCGGGCGGCCTTCGCGACGACCGGCGCCGACCCCGTTCCCGTGCCGCCTCCGAGCCCGGCGGTGACGAACACCATGTCGGAGCCGTCGATGGCGTCTTGGATCTCCTCTTGGGACTCGATGGCCGCCTCCTCGCCGACCTGCGGGAGGGAGCCGGCGCCGCGCCCCTGCGTCTTCTGTTGACCCATGAGGATCTTCGTGTCGGCATCGATGTTGACGAGGTGTTGGACGTCGGTGTTGGCGGCGACCAGCTTCGCGCCGTGGATCCCCTCTTCACGCATCCGGTTTACCGTGTTTCCGCCCGCACCCCCACAGCCGACGACGGTGATGTTCGTCTGGAGGTCTTGGAGAACGTCTTCCAGTTCGTCGTCGGTCATCGTCCCGCTCTGTGGCGGTGCTCCGGCGTGGCCATCGCGCTCGACGTCGCCGGGGCCCCCGGCATCCTCGCGCGGGGATTCCTCGGCTTCCTCGATGGCGTCATCTACGATAGAGTCCATTATATGGTGTGGTTGCGACCCGGACGTATTTATTTTTGCCCGATCGTCTGACGCTGGTCAGACAGCGGCGACGGCGCCGATCGCCGCGAAGCCCGACGATCTCCCCGATTGAACCGGCGTCGCGTCCGCGCGAGTCATCCTTCTTCGCCGCTCGCGTCCCCGGTGATCGGAAATCGGTCCGTCCGGGTCCGGGACACCTCCGCAGGGGTGACCGTTTCCCCGCCGACCTCGACCGGCCGGCCGTCCGCGAGCCGCCCGTACGCCGGCCCCTCTGGAACGCCTCGTTCGGCCGCGAGCGACGGGTCGAAAGCGACTTCTCGCGCGACGACGGCCCCCCGTCGCCCCGCGCTCGCGTCGACTTCGACCTCGTCGTACCGCTGGGTCAACACGTCCGCGAGCGCGCCGACGAGATCCCCCTCCGTCGGCGACCCCTCATCCGCGGCGAACGCCGCTCGGCCGGCGGCGCGCGTCCCGGCCTGCTCGGTGTCGAACGCGACCGTATTCGCGGCGACCGCCTCGCGGGTGGCTTCCGGATCGATACCCTGTGCCCGCGACAGCAACGCCGCCGGGAGCTCCCGAACCCGTACCGCGTCGCCGCCGGCCTCCGCCGAGGCGACCGACACGTCGCCGAACCGGAGCCCGTCGTCGACCGCGTCGATCTCGGCCTCCAGCCGCTCGACGAGCGGGCGAGGGCGGCCGCCGACTGCCCGGACCCACGTCTCGCTCACGACGCGGTGACCGAGCGCCTCGATCGCCGCCGCCAACGCCGGGCGGTCGCCGTCGATCACGGCGAGATCCGCGTCGCTCCGCGCGAACGCCTGCTCGATCACGTCGCGGTTCGCCTCCGGCGCACCCATCTCGCCGAGCGCCCAGTCGGCGCCGACGTGACCGACCGCCCACTCCGTCTCGCGGACGATCCGCGTGAACCGCGGCGCGTAGTGGCCCCCGCCGAAGCCGACGACGTGGCGGGGGCGGTCGCCGGTGTCGCTACCGGCATCGCTATCGGTGCCGTACCGAGCACCGGTCCCCCGGAGATCGAGCACGGCTCTCGCGACGGCCCGCGCGGCCTCGGGATCCGCCCACTGCGGGTCGTCGGAGCCGAGTTCGACGAACAGCGACGGGACCGAGACGTCCGTCGGCCCGTGATGCGTGCATTCGATCCCGACCTCGTACCCCTCGGGAGCGTGTTCCGCCAGCGCGTCGACAACGCGTTTCGCTGCGCCCGGGGCGGCCCGCGAGAGCGTCTCCGGCTCGCCGCCGTACGGGGCCGGCCCGAAGTTGCCGGTGACGTGCGCGGTCAGGAGCCGCCCGGTTTCCCCCGAGTGTCGGGAGACGAACGCGAGGAAGTCGGGCGGCTCGGAGAAGGCGTCGCTCGGGTCGTCGAGTTCGATGTGCAGGCCGTCGAACTCGCGGAGCTCGAACCCGTCGGTCCGATAGTACGTGCCGCCGCCCGCGGCGTCGTGACGAGTCGAGTCCTCGTCGGCCGTCCAGTCGTCGAGTTCGAGGAGCCGCTCGCCGATGTGTTCGGAGGCGCTGTCGGCCCGGCTGACGACGATCGCTATCACGACTCGTCGATCGGTGCGGGCGGCCGAATACCCGTCGGTTCACGGCGCGAGAAGCCACCGATCGTCGCACGTCGAGGGACCGTCGCAGCTCAGGGGATCGCCACACGCAACGAGCACTGTCACACGCCTCGATCGTCACCGGTCGTGATGGCGCTCGCGTTCTCGGGACCGATCGGTCGCTTCCGTACCGGATTCCGTCTCGCTTCGCGATTCGGAACCGAGGGCTCGGTCGAGCTCGGACTCCAGTTCCGACTCCGTCAGCTCCCCGCGGGTGTATCGACGTTGCGCCCGCTCGACCGGGTCCGTCTCCGCCTCCGGCGATCCGACACGCTCCTCTTCGTCGGCCCCCGGATCGTCGGCCAACGCCGACCCGACGGTCCCGCCGAGCGCGCCGAGTCCGGTGAGCAGCGCCGTGCCGAACAGCGCGACCGCGACGACGACGAGCAGGGTGATACCGGCGTCGAACACCGCGATGGCCGCGCCGAGAAGGACTAGCGGGACGAACAACAGGGAAGCGAGCGCTCCGGCGACGGCTCCGAGCTTCGCTCCGCTCGCATCGTCCTCCGTGCCGAGCCAGCCGGCGACGCCGCCTCCGACGAGCGGCGCGAACACTCCGACGATCGGGACGAACCCCGTGGCGATCATCGCCCCCGCGCCGACCCCCGCGTGTCGTAGGGTAGACCTACGCATTGTCGGAGGCATATCGCTCGCACCGGCCGAAAGCGCTCGTCGGATGGAGGGTCACGATCATGTTAATTCGTTGTCTATTATCGACAATAAATCCTCTGCCGATTCGTCGCGGAACCGCGCTCTCACGGCAGCAAAAGGTATATAAAACCGATGTATCCGGCGACGAGGACGGCACCGTCGAGTCGCGAGAGCCGTTCGCCGCGGTACATCAACCCGACGAGCAGGACGGTGAACGCGACGAGCGCGGGGAACTCGAAGCCGAGCACGCTCGGACTCACGCTTATCGGGGTGACGATAGCCAGGATCCCGATGACGGCGAGCACGTTGTAGATGTTCGATCCGACGACGTTGCCGACGCTGAAGCTCGCCTCGTCTCGGATCGCGGCGACGACGCTGGCCGCCAGCTCCGGCAGGGAGGTGCCCAGCGCCAGCACGGTAAGCCCGATGAAGATGTCGGAGTAGCCGGCGGCCGCGAGCAGCGACTGTCCGCCGCTGATGAGCCACCGAGAGCCGAGCACGAGGGCGACGATTCCGACGGCGACGGCGCCCACGTCCCGGAGCTTCGGGTTCGGCATCTCCTCGCGTTCTGCCGCCGTGATCCCGGACTGCGTCCGCTGGATCCGGCGCATGACGACGGCGGTGAACGCGACGAGGGTCCCGAGCAGCACGACACCGTCGGTCGGGCCGATCCGACCGTCCCAGCCGAGCGCAACGAGCAACACCGCGGCGAGCAGCATGAACGGGACGTGTCGTTTGAGCACCGTCTCGGAGATCTCGAGCGGTCGAATCAGCGCGGAGAGTCCGAGGACGAGCCCCACGTTCGCGATGTTCGACCCGACGATTGCGCCGAGCCCGATATCCGTCGACACGGTCACCGCACCGAGCAGCGCGACGAACAGCTCCGGGGCCGTGGTCGCGAAGGCGACGACCGTGACGCCGACCGTGGACGCCTTGAGGCCGATCGCCAGCGCGAGGTCGCCGGCGCCCCGGACGAGCAGCTCGGCGCCCGCGTAGAGGAGGACGGCCCCCCCGGCGAGCAGGAGGAGTTCCGTGAGCGGCGACCCGAGCAACACGGCTCCGAGTTGTCGGCGGCGTTTTAAAAACGATCGTGGTTCCTGCAGCGTCGGTGGCTGTCGCCCGCTATTGCCGCCTGTTGCCGGTCTCTTGTAGCCTTCTATCCGCTTCAGGCGCGCGTGGCGCGGAACTCGCCGTGTTTCATCCCGATGACGAACGCGAGCGCGCCGAAGACAAGCATCGACGGGACGACCATCATCAGGGTCGTCTGTAGCGTCATCATTCCGCCGCCGATTAACCCACCGGCTCCGAGGACGACGAGCAGTACCAGCAGCGCGACCGCACGCGGAAGGTCGAACTCCATACCCACGATACGGTGGCGTCGAACCTAAGGGTTCGGCTCACGGCGGACGGGCCGGCGTCAGGCCTCGATGATCTCGTCGCCCCCGCCGTCGTCCTCCGGCAGCCGCAGTTCCGAGTCCATCGAGACGACGGCCTCGCCGCCGATCACGACCCCGACCTCGCCGTTTTCGCCGCTCTCTGCTCCGGCGCTCTCCGCCCCGACACCCTCCGTTCCGACCCTCTCCGCCCCGACACCCTCCGTTCCGACGCGAACCCGAACGTAGCCGGGGCGGTCGAGAAAGTGCCCCTGTTCGAAGCGCAGTTCGTCGGGGAACTCGCCGTCGAACGCGTCGATCGCGCGGAGATACCCG
>CAZNOA010000006.1:0-25344 GCA_964574565.1 uncultured Halobellus sp.
AGCGGCGTCCGAACATACAGGTACGAGGGGCTTGACGGGCAAAACCCGCACGACCCCGGCGGTCGCTGCCTATCGGCCGACTTCCGTCAGGTCGTCTGCCTCCTTCCACTCGCCGACGCCCGACGGATCGAGGTGGACGTGAACGTCGCCGACGTCCTCCAGCTCTCGGAGCCGAGAGACCAGTTCGGTCTCGATCTCGTGGGCGTGCCGGAGCGACATCGCGCCGTCGACCTCGACGTGTACCTCCACTTCGAGGTCCGTCCCGTCGTAAAACACCGTCAGGTCGTGAATCCCCTCGACGGCGGGATGCGCACGCAGCGCCTCGATGACGCGCTTCCTGTCCCCCGCGGGCGGCGCCGCGCCGACGAGGTAGGTGACGTTTTCGCGGGCGATCTCGACGCCCTGGTACATGACGAGCAGACTGACGAGCGCCCCGGCGATCGGGTCGAGAATCGAGAAGCCGAACAGCACGCCGAGCACGCCGACGAGCGCCGCGATCGTGGTGTAGATGTCGTTGAGGCAGTCCGTCGCGAGCGCGGCCAGCGCGGTGGACCCCAACTGCGCGTTGACCCGGTCGGTGTACCAGTAGAGGAGGTACATGTCGGCCATCGCGAACAGCAGCGCGCCGACGAGGACCGGGCTCGCCGCAACGTCGTGGGGACCGAGCAGCCCGATGACCGACTCGCGGAACAGGAGAACTCCGAGGAGGAGAATGGTCGCGCCGACGAACAGCGCCGCCAGCGGCTCGATCCGCTGGTGGCCGTGGGGATGGGTCTCGTCGGCGGCGTCGTACCGCGAGCCGCCCCAGACGAAGACGACCGCGCTGGCGACGAGGTCGGCAACGGAGTGGGCCGCGTCGGCCAGCAGGGCGACGCTCCCGAACGCCAGCCCGGCCGCCCCTTCGACGAAGATCTTCGCCGCGTTTCCGAGGATGTTCGCCGCCGCCGCCCGTCGGAATCGGCTCTTTTCGTCGCTCCCCCACGGGCGCCACATACGACTGAATGGTCGTCGCCGGCGCTTAAGAACCCCGTCATCGTTCGCGGCGGCCGGCGACCGTCCGCTCGCCACCGGACGGCCCTCGTTTATCAGAACTGATGCTTCCCGGCCGGGGTTTAAATACTCTGACGATCGATGACACCTCATGAACAGCGGCGAGCGTGCCCAAAGCGAGGTGATCGGGGTCGTACTCCTGTTGGCGATCACGATCGCCGCGGTCACCGTGACGGTCGCGACGGGGGGCGCCGCGCTCGGCTTCGTCACCGACGACGCTCGCTCGTCGAGCGTCGAGAACGGGATGTCACAGCTGAGCTCGCAGTCCAGCCTCGTCGCCCTCGGCGAGACGGACGCGCGCCGGTTCGACCTCGGCTCCGTCGCCGGAGGCGACCTCCGGCTGGACGAGGACGCCGGTCGCGTCGAGGTCCGTATCGAGCGCGAAAACGTGACCGAGGAGATATACAACGACTCCATCGGCACGCTGGAGTACCGCGGCGAGCGCCGCGATATCGCGATGCAGGGCGGCGGCGTCTGGGCGATACAAGACGACCGCGGTCGGATGATCTCCCCGCCGGAGTACCACTACCGCGGGAGCACGCTCACGTTCCCGATCGTTCGACTGACCGGCGATCAGTCGTCGCCGTCGGGCGGAGCCGGCGTCGTCCGTCGGTCGGCGGGCGACCCGGGCGCCGTCAACGCCACGGATAACCCCTTACAGGACGGAACCGTCGTCGTCGAAGTGCAGAGCAGGTACTACGAGGGGTGGTACGACTTCTTCAGCGGGCGGGCGGACGGTGACGTGACGAAAGACGACGCGAACCAGACGACGACGGCTCGGCTCGTGGTGCCTCAGGAGATACCGCTCGACAGGGCGCTCTCGACCGGAATGGGTGCAGACAGCTTCACGGGGAACAGCGAGGTGGACGAGGAGGAGTACACCACCGGGAACTCTCACCCGTCGCCGCGGTCGATCATCGAGAGCGAACTGGCGTACGCAGAGGCGAATGGCGATGACGCCGCCGACTGTTTTAACGGATCATGTGCTGCCGGTACCTACTACGCGAGCGACGACGACGACATCGACAACGACGTGACCTTCGACACGAGCGAGGGGAACATCACCGTCGCCATCGACGGCGATTTGAACGTCCGGAGTCACGACCTCCTGATCGACGACAACACCACGGACAACCAGGTCCGGTACTACATCGCCGGCGATCTCAGGTTCCAGACCCCGACGATCGGCACGGAGTCGAGCGCGATCGAGGCCAGCCGGACGCAGTTTTACGTGAACGGTGATGTCGCCGAGGACTCCGCCGGCGGCGGAAACGCTCAGATCGACGCGATCATCTACGCGCCCAACGCTGATCTCGAGTTGAACGGTAACGTGAACATTCGCGGCACCGTCGTTTTCAACGAGATCAACGTCGGCGGGAACGTCGATATCCAGTCGGATCCCGATCTCGCGGACCTCACGCTTCGCGTGACCGGCGGCCCCGGCCAGAACCCGATCACGTACCTTCACGTGAGCGAGAACGTCGTGGAAGTCGACTTCGACCGGTAGCGCCTGCTCGCCCGCCGCGCACACCCGATAATCCCTCGATAACCCTCGTCGTAACGACTAAGAACGAAACGCTCCTCGGTTACGATAATGAAATACGAGCTTTTCGTCCGAGGTGGTTCCCGTGGGCGTCGAGATTAAGGAAACGGAGGTGAGCGACGAGGATTTCGAGGAGATGAAACGGTTTGTGAGAGATTACCTCGCAGCCAGCGTCGAGAGCGAGGAGGACGGTGGCCGGATGCGCTGGTACCCGTGGCACTCGTCGACGTACCGGTTCAACCACATCCTCAACGTCGTCGACCTCGCGGCGGAGATCGCCGAGGCCGAGGGCGCCGACGTCGACGTGGTCCGCGTGGCGGCCGTCTTCCACGACGTGGCCAAGCTGGAGGCCGATCAGGAGGTTCACGCCGAGGCCGGCGCGCGCGTCGCCCGCGAGTACCTCAACAGCCGCGGGAACTACCCCGAATCGTTCATCGAAGAGGTGTGCAGCGCGGTCGTCGACCACTCGTACATGGGCGACCTCGACGACGTCTCCTTAGAGAGCCGGTGTCTGATCGAGGCCGACGTGCTCGACAAGGTGGGCGCCAACGGCGCCGTGCTGATGCTGCTGCGAATGGGGTACGAATCGCGCACCCACATGGACGCCGCGATGATGGTCGACCGCGTGCTCCAGCGCGCGCACGACCACACGGATCGCATCGTCTCCGACACCGCCGAGAGCATCGCCCACCAGCGTATCAAACGCGTGAAGTGGCTCCGCGAGTGGCTCGAAGAGGAGGTCACCCGGATGGACGCCGACCGCGACGTCGAGCGCTGAATCCGGCGATTCGAGCGTCTGCCGGGTGTCGGTCATCCCACGTCGCTCGCCCGGTTGGGGTCACGCTACCGGATCGATCCCCGAGAGAGCCAGCTCCACGTAGCGCTGCACGCCGGCCTGCGATTGCCCGACCCACTCCCGGTCGGTAGTGGTCACCCAGCGAACCATTCCGCCGGTCGCGACGGTCTGTAGCGTCGCCGCGGCCTCCGCCGGGTCGATCGGTTCCGTGGGGGTCTCCTCCGTGCCGTCGGGGTCGCGCTCGGCGGCCGCCTCTCGGAGCGACTGCTCGAGGAACGCGTGAAACACCCGGTCGCTGCGGTCGAAGTGGTCGCGGTAGGCGTCGTCGCTCGCGGCCTGCGCGCGCAGCTCCACCATCGCCGTCAGGAACGGGCCGTCAGGCGCGTGCTCGTCGTCGAGGCCGTCGGGGTCCGTCATCGCCGCGACGTACGCGTCGATCCGGTCTCGGGCTGGCAGATCGAACGCGCCCGCCGAAACCGACTCCTCGAACCCGTCGAGGAGGAATTCGAGGAGGTCGAGCAGCAGGTCGTCTTTCCCGTCGTAATGGTGGTAGACGAGCGACGGGCTCTTGTCGAACTCCTCGCCGATGCGGCTGATCGTGATGTCCGCGTACCCGTGTTCACAGAGCGCGCGATAGGCCGCCCCGAGAATGGCCTGTCGGGTGTCGGTCGGCTCCGCGAACGGGTCGTGCATGGGCGACCTACCGCGGCCGGGTATATACCACTCTTGATTGAACGTTCATTCAACACGCTTATGTCAGGCGCCCCCAACACGACCGTATGACTGAATCCGACGCGTACGGGGGTCGCCCCGCGGCTCCGCGGATCGCTCCGCTCCGCGCCCGCTCCGAGGGACCCGAATGAGCGGGACAGCCCGGTTCGTTCCGCTCGCACTCGCCGTGGTTGCCGGGATTGCGCTCGTCGCCGGAGTCGCCCTCGTCGGCGCGGCCGGCCCGTCGACTGCCGCCGACGGGACCGGGAGCCACGCCGCGCTCGCGGGCGTGAACGGTGGCGACGACCTCGCAGCACAGACGGCAGACCGACAGATCCGGGGGTCACCGGTGCTCGACCTGTTCCTGTCACAGCGAACGGTTCCGAGCGGTGCCGAATCGACCGCCACCGTCGATATTCTCAACACCGGAGAGATGGAGATGGGCAACGACCTCGACCCGCGCGTGACGACCGCTCGCGGCCTCACCCTCGAAGTCGACGACGACGATGTCCCCATCTCCGTCGGCGACGGCACGACCGTCGTCGGCGACGTGCGAACCGACGCGAGTCCCGTCTCCGTCCCCCTCGACGTGACCGTTCCCGACGACGTTCCGGACGGCGAGTACGAGGTCGAGGTGACGGCCCGCTACCAGTACACGTTCGAGGTGATCCCGGAGTTCAACAACCACAAAGATCGACGAGGTATCGACCGGTTCGACGTGACGATCGTCGTCGACGACGGCGCCCGGTTCGCGGTCCTCGATACCGAGACCGACGCTCAGGTCGGCGGGAGCGGCGACGTGACCGTCACCATGGCGAACGTCGGCGACGAGGTCGCTCGCGACGCGGTCGTCACGGGGACCACGACCACGAGCGAGGCGGTCGTCGGCGACGGCAGCGCCGAGTCGTTCGTCGGCGACTGGGAGCCGGGCGAGAACCGGACCGTGACGTTCGATTCGACCGTCACCAGCGCGTTCGGCGGCGGCGCGTACGCCCTCTCGACGACCGTCGACTACCGCGACCGCGACGGGATCGAATCGACGTCGCCGTCCTCGCGGGCGGGCGTGGTGCCGATCCCCGAACAGTCGTTCGCCCTGAGCGACGTCGAGGGGACGCTCGAAGTCGGCTACTCGGGGACCGTGAGCGGGACGCTCACGAACGAGGGGCCCCTCGACGTCGACGACGCGGTGTTGGTCGCCGACTCCGGGAGCACCCGCGTGAGCCTCGGCGAGAGCCGGTACGCCCTCCCCGAGGTGCCCGCCGGCGAGTCCGTCTCCTTCGCGTTCGACGCCGACGTGAGCGGAATCGCCGACTCCGGTCCGCGGCAGTTCCGCTTCACGACCGAGTACACGAGCGGCGACGCGACGATCGCCGTCGACGAGACTCGGCGAATCGAGGTCGCCCCGCGCCGCCCGGAGTTCGACCTCACCGTCGACGATTCGACGATCCCGGCGGGCGAGACCCGTCGAATCACCGTCGAGATCACCAACCAGCGACCCGAGACGCTGTCGGCGATCAACGCCGCGCTGTACGCGGACAGCCCCCTCACGGCGGTCAACGACGAGGCGTTCGTCGCCGAGCTGGCTCCGGGCGAGTCGACGGAGGTCTGGTTCGAAGTGGCCGCCGCGTCCGACGCCAGCGTCGAGACGCACCCGATCGAGATCGACTTTCGCTACGACGACGAGCGCGGAAACGACCGGATCTCCGACATCACACAGCTGCCGATCGAAGTGACCGAGCCCACCGACGACGGCGGACTCCCGGTCACCACGATCCTCGTCGGCGTGGTCGTGATCGCCGCGGTCGCGGGAGCGGTCGTCTGGTACCGACGGCGGTAATCTGATGGCCGACCATTCGCCTGCACGAACGGGCCCGCCACGCGGATCGCGAGCCGATTGGCCGCTCGGAAGCGTACGCGCCTGCCGGAAGGGGCAGTCGTGACCGCGGCCGACCGGTTCGTCGAGCGGGTCGACGAACTCGTCACCGACCGACCGGCGGCGGTCGTCGCCGTCTTCCTCCTCGTCAGCGCCGTCGCCGTCGGCGGACTCGCGGGGATCACCACGAGCGCGGGCGCGGACCAGTTCACGGAAGACATCCCCGCCCAACAGGCGCTAGACGACATCGACGAGGAGTTCGAGACGGCGATCGGCGGCTCCGTAACCAGCGCACAGCTGATCGTCACGGACGACAACGTGCTCTCGCGGTCGACGCTGACACGGATACTGGAGACGCAACACCGACTCGAATCCCGATCGACGCTCCGGGTGGGTTCGACGTCGAGCCACGCGGACGCGATCGCGACCCGGCTCGACCCGGAGGCCGAGACCGCCGCAGAACGCCGAGACGCCGTCGCGGAGGCGACGCCCGCGGAGCTGCGGCGAGCCATCGCCGACGCCGACGAGGCGGGCGCGGTCGCGGCGCAGGTGTCCGTCGACTACAACCCGACCGCCCAACGAGCCGGGGCCTCGATCGTCGGGATCACGTACGACCTCCCGGATGCGGCGACGACGGCCCGCGTGACGCAGTTACAGGCCGGGAGCGTCGACATCGTCGACTCGGTCCCGGGCAACGAGGCGGGCGAGAACGCGATCCTCTTCGGGGACGGCATCCTGCAGGCGGAGATCACGGCGCTGCTGACGGACACCGCGATCATCGTGTTTCCCGCGGCGATCGTCCTGATCCTCCTGTTTCTCGCGTTCGCGTACCGAGACCCCATCGACATGGGGATCGGGCTCTCGGCGCTGTTGATGTCCATTCTCTGGACGTTCGGCTTCATGGGGTACGCGGGGATCCCCTTCTCGGATTCGCTCATCACCGTCTTCCCGCTGCTGCTCGCGGTCGGGATCGACTTCGGGATCCACATCATCAACCGCTATCGCGAAGAGCGGCTCGGCGGGGCCGGGATCGCCGCGGCGATGCGGACGACGACCGATCAGCTGCTCATCGCCTTCCTGCTCGTGACGATCACGACCGTGTTCGGGCTCCTCTCGAACGTGGTGAGCCCGTTCGAACCGAACCGAGATTTCGGGATCGTCGCCGCCGCCGGGATCGTCTTCACGCTGCTCGTCTTCGGGATCTACCTCCCCGCCGCCAAGGTCCTGATAGACCGGTGGCGCGGGCGGCTCCCGATCCCGACCTTCGGAACGGCGCCGCTGGGGTCCGGCGGCTCGCGGCTCGGGAACGTCCTCCGCGTCGGCGTCGACCTCTCGCGGATCGCTCCGGTCGCCGTCGTCGCGGTGGTCCTCCTCGGCGGTGTCGCCGGGGCGGCGTACGGCACCGGCGTGAACACCGAGTTCTCCGAGGAGGCCTTCTTCCCGGACGAGGACCGGCTGGAGACGTACTCGACCCTCCCGGAGCCGTTCGCGCCGACCGAGTACACGTTCCTCCGGGTCCTCACGCTGTTCGAAACGGAGTTCGAGCAGGACTTCGTCGGCTCCGTGACGCTCTACATCGACCAGTCGGTCAGAGACGACGACTCGCTCGAACTCATCGACCGGACCACGCGGAACCCGCCGGACTCCTTCGAGGCGACCGCCGAGCGCCGCGCCGAGTCGACGAGCATCGTGACGGTCATCGACGATCGGGCCGCACAGGACCCGGCGTTCCGGGAGGTCGTCGAGCGGAACGACCGGCTCGGAAACGGCGTTCCCGACCGCAACGTCGACGACGTGTACGACGAACTGCTCGACTCGCCGGCCGAGCAGCGGGCCCGCGGCTACCTCGCCGCCGACCGCGGCAGCGCCCGGATCGATTACACGATCCGGCCCGGTGCCGATAACTCCGAGGTCGTCGCGGACGTGCGGGCGCTGGCCGAGCGAACCCCGCTCGAAGCGGTCCCGACCGGCAGTCTGGTCGTCAACGAGGCCGTGATCGACCTTCTGACCGACTCCGCGATCCGGAGCCTGTTCGCCGCATTCGTTCTCACCGCTATCTTCCTCGCGCTGTCGTACGCGTATCTGGAGGGAACGGCGGTATACGGACTGTTAAACCTCGTCCCCGTGCTCGTGACCGTCGGGCTGCTCGCCGGTTCGATGCGGCTCCTCGACATCCCGCTGACGCCGATCAACGCGCCGATCCTCTCCGTGTCGATCGGGCTCGGGGTGGATTACACCGTCCACTTCGTCCACCGCTTCGTCGACGAGTACAAAACCGGGAAGGGGATCGACGAGGCGTTAGACGTCACCATCGCCGGCACCGGCGGCGCGCTCACCGGGAGCATGCTGACGACTGTCACCGGGCTGGGCGTCCTCTGGCTCGCCGTGATCCCCCTTATCAGGGACTTCGGGGTGTTGCTCGCGCTGGGCGTGTTGTACGCGTACCTGGCGTCGATCCTGCTCGTGCCGTCGCTCGTCGTCGTCTGGGACCGATACGGCGACCGCGTGGGGCTCGGGCTCGACGACGGTCTGTAGGGCTGCCGGCGGTGCGAGTCGACGGCCGACACGGTTTTGCGTATCGGCGGTGAGGTCTCCGGTGATGACGACGCCCTCCCTCCGTGACCGACTCAGACACAACGCGAGCGGGATCGCGGCGCTGACCGTAACTGGTACGTGGCTCGCGGCGCTGATGCTCGGCTTCGACTGGTGGCTCGGCTTCATGCTGTTCGGCTACATCGTCATCGTTCCGATAGTCGCGATGCTGTTCGACGAGGAGGAATTGGTTCACGCCGAATCCGAGAACAGATCGGATCGCGTCGAGTCCGGCTCGGTCCGCGTTCCGAAGGAGGCGTCCGGGGGCGACGAGTCGGACGTCGACGACACCGCCGACGCGCTCGACCGCCTCCGGACCCGATACGCCAACGGCGACCTCACCGACGCGCAGTTCGAACGCAAGCTCGATCGGCTGTTGGAGACGGAGACGCCGGAGGACGCCGCGGAGTGGGTGGCGCGGAACCGCCGGAGTGACGGGGATCGGAGCGGGGAGGGTGACGGGGATCGGAGCGGGGAGGACGCCGCCGCACGGGGCCGCGAGGCGGAACGGGACCGCAACTGACGCGGTGTCTGGGAACACGGGCAGTCGCCCCCTCTCTCCGCCCGGCAGAAACCTCAAGCTTCAATGCGCGCGGCCGACTCCATCGCGTATGAGCGACCAACAGCTTCGCAAAGAAGCACACGACCTCGACGTCACCGTCTGGGTCGGGAAAAGCGGCGTCGACGCCGTCGTCGACGAACTGGCCGACCAGCTGGACGACCGCAAGCTCGTGAAAGTGAAGTTCCTGCGAGCGGCCCGCGGCGGGACCACGACCGACGAGCTCGCCGCCGAGCTCGCCGACGCCGTGAACGCAGACCTCGTCGAGACGCGCGGTAACACGGCGGTGCTTCACTGATGGCAGCCGCGGCGGCGGCGGTCGGAACCGCTCCGATCGCGCCAGTGACCGACGCGTTGGAGCCGTTCCTCGGCCCCCTCGCCGGGCTCGTCGTGTCGGCGGCGATCTTCCTCGTGATCATGGTCGCGACGTACGTGCTCAATAAGGCCGTGTTCAACCCCCTCGTCGAGCGGCTCCTCGACAGGCAGGGGCTCGACGCGCACGCGAGGCGACCGCTGAACAAGATCGCCACCTTCCTCGTGTTGTTCCTCGGGCTCACCGTCGCGTTCGGCGCGGCTGGGTACCAGGACTTCCTCCGGTCGCTGGCGACGATCGCGGCCGCGGCGACCCTCGCGATCGGCTTCGCGCTCCAGGACGTGATCAAGAACTTCGTCGCCGGCGTGTTCATTTACACGGACAAGCCGTTCCGTATCGGCGACTGGATCGAGTGGGGCGACAACAGCGGGGTCGTCGAGGATATCTCCTTCCGCGTCACCCGCGTCCGCACCTTCGATAACGAACTGCTCACGGTGCCGAACGCCGTGCTCACCGGCGGCGTCGTCAAGAACCCCGTCGCGAAGAAGACGCTCCGGATGAAGTTCGTCTTCGGGATCGACTACGAGGACGACATCGACAAAGCGACCGATATCATCGTCGAGGAGGCCGAGCGCAGCGAAGCGATCCTCGAGGAGCCGGCCCCCTCGGTGCGGCTGACCGAGCTCGGCGACTCACACGTCGGCCTCCAGTCGCGGATCTGGATCGACGACCCGTCGCGCTCGGACTTCGTGAAGGCCCGGGCAGACTACGTGAAGGCGGTCAAACATCGGTTCGACGAGGAGGACATCACGATCCCCTTCCCGCAGCGGACCGTCTCGGGACGCAACGCGTGGGAAGAGCCGTCCGCGTTCGGCCAGAGCCGGTAGGGTCCTCGGGTACTCCGGCGGGGTTCGCGTATAGTAATCCACTTGTGGGTTCGCCCAGTCGATACGCGCATGCACGTGGTTATTATCGGGGCGGGAGAGGTCGGCACGAGCATCGCCGCGAGCCTCGCCCCGGACCACGAAGTCGTCGTGATCGACATCGATCCCGACAGGACGGAGCAGATCAAATACGAGGTCGACGCGTTGACGATTCCCGGCGACGGGACGACCTCGAGCGTCCAGCGCACCGCCGAGGTCGACGAGGCCGACATGCTCATCGCGTGTACGGACAACGATCAGACGAACCTCGTCGCCTGTGGCACCGCCAAGACCCTCGGCGACGCGTTCACCATCGCCCGCGTCGGAAACACGGACTTCCTCCGGACGTGGGAGGGGAGCGAGGGCGCCTTCGGCGTCGACTTCATGGTGTGTACGGACCTGCTGACCGCCGAGAACATCGTTCGCGTCATCGGACTCCCGGCGGCGATCGACGTCGATCCGTTCGCGGGCGGACTCGTCCAGATGGCGGAGTTCGAGATCGCTGCGGAGAGCCCGGTCGCCGGACAGACGGTCGCGGAGGCGGACCGCTTCGAGTCGCTGACGTTCGTCGGCATCTTCCGCGACGGTGAGATGGTGATCCCGCGCGGTGACAGCCGTATCGCGCCCGGCGACAGGACCGTCGTCATCGGGAGTCCGGAGAGCGTTCAGGAGTTCGCGACCGACATCGCTCCCGAGACGACTCCCGATCGGGCCGACGAGATCGTGATCGTCGGCGGGAGCGAGATCGGCTATCAGACCGCCCGGATCCTCGAAGACCGCTCGTTCAAACCGCGACTCATCGAGCAGGACGGGGATCGCGCACGCTGGCTCGCCGAGAACCTCCCGAAGACGACCGTGATGGAACACGACGCCACAGACACGGAGTTCCTGGCGCGCGAGCACGTCGACGAGGCCGACATCGTGGTAGCCGCGCTCCGATCCGACGAGAAGAACCTCCTCGTCGCCGTGCTCGCCAAACGGCTCGGCGTCGATCGCGTCATCGCCGTCGTCGACAGCGCGGATTACGTGACGGTGTTCGAAGAGATCGGCATCGACATCGCGATCAACCCCCGAACCGTGACCGCAGAGGAGATCACCCGGTTCACGTACGACAGCGTCGCAGAGAACATCGCAGTCCTCGAAAACGATCAGGCGGAGGTCCTCGAACTCGAACTCACCGAGGGGTGTCAGCTCGTCGGTCGGCCGATCGCGGAGCTGGTCGCCGACATCGACGCGAAGTTCGTCATCGGGGCGATCACTCGGGAAGGTGCCCTCGTCACCCCGCGGGGGGAGACGGTCCTCCGATCGGGCGACCACGTCATCATCCTCGTCGAGACGGCTGCCGTGAGCGAGATCACGACGATGGCCTGACATGTTAGACGACATCAGGATCCGGGTCGGCTGGCGGGCGAGCATCGGACTCACCAGCGACGTCCTCGCGTACCTCGCGATTCCGCTGTCGTTTCCGCTGTTGCTGTCGGCGTACTACGGGGAGTCACCGCTGCCGTTCCTCGCCGCCATCGCGGCGACGCTCGCGCTCTCGGGAGCCCTCCGGACGCTCAAGGATCCGGACGAGGATCTCGGTCCGCGCGAGGCGTTCCTCGCGGTGGCGGTGATCTGGCTGTTCGTCGCCGTCGTCGGGGCGGTCCCGTTCGTCGTCGCCGGCGTCGGAACGATCGCGCACCCGGTCAACGCGCTGTTCGAGGCGATGAGCGGGCTGACGACCACGGGCGCGACGGTGCTAGAGGACTTCTCGATCCACTCGCAGTCCGTGATGATGTGGCGACAGGTGATCCAGTGGCTCGGCGGACTCGGTATCCTGATCTTGGCGACCGCGGTGCTGTCCGAACTCGGGGTCGGTGGCGCACAGCTGATGGAGTCGGAGTCACAGACACAGGACGTCAACCGCCTCACCTCTCGGATCTCCGAGACGGCACGGCTCATCTGGGGACTCTACCTCGGAATCACGGCTCTTGCCATCGTCGTTTTCTTCGGTCTCGGTCTCGCGTTCGACCCGCGGATGGACCTGTACAACGCGATCGCACACGCGTTCACCTCCGTCGCGACCGCCGGGTTCTCCCCGGAGCCGCTGAGCGCGGGCGCGTTCCATCCCGTCATTCAGTGGGCGATCATTCCCTTCATGATCGTCGGATCGACCAGCTTCGTGCTGTTGTACTTCCTCATTAACGGCGATCCCCTCCGACTGGTCCGGAGCGACGAATTCCGATTTTACCTGGGGACGCTCGGCTTCTTCTCGGCGGTCGTCGCGTTCGCGTTGTACGCCGACCCGGCGGTCGACTTCGACGGCGAGGCGACCCTGCGGCACGCGGTGTTCAACGTCACGTCGATCGTGACGACGACGGGATACGCCAGCACGGACTTCGATCTGTGGGTTCCCGCGGCGAAACACGCGCTGTTTCTGGCGATGTTCACCGGCGGCATGGTCGGGTCGACGACGTGTTCGATCAAGTCGCTGCGGTGGCTCGTCGCGCTGAAGGCGTTTCGCCGCGACCTGTACACCGCGATCCACCCCGAAACGGTCCGGCCGATCCGGATCTCCGGCGACCCCATCGACGAGTCGACGATACGCGACATCTACGCGTACATCCTGTTGAGCGTCGTTATCTTCGTCGCGCTCGCCGTCTTCGTCGTCGTCGACGCCGAACGGGCCGGCGCGAACGTCTCTGAGTTCGAGGCGATGGGCGCGGCCGCGTCGACGTTCCTCAACATCGGCCCCGCGTTCGGCGACGCCGGCCCCTACGGGACGTACGCCTCCTTCCCGATGACCACCCGCGGCGTGATGATCGTGTTGATGTGGATCGGTCGGATCGAGATCATTCCGGTGCTCGTGCTGTTCACCAAGGCGTTCTGGACGTCGTAACACGCTCGCTCACCCGTTTCGGATAGCTACTTATCCCGCCACTGTCAAAGCAGAATCATGCTAAATGATATCACAGATTCACGCATGCTCGACCACGTACTGCTACCCGTCGCCCACGAAGACGACGCCCGCGAGACCGCCCTCGCGCTCGAGCCGTACGATCCGGGGCGGGTAACTGTCGTGTACGTCGTCGAGAAGGCCGGGGGCGCTCCGGATAAGACACCCGTCGAACAGTCGAAAGAGATGGCCGCCGCGTCGTTCTCCGCCGTCGAGGAGGTGTTTTCCGACGCCGACGCTGAAATCGCGTACGGCCGCGATATCGTTGAGGCGATCGTTGACACGGCGACCGACGTTGACGCGACGGCGATCGCCTATCGGCCGCGCGAGTCGAACCGGATCCTCCGGGTGCTGACCGGTGACCTCTCGCTTCGACTCGTGACCGAGTCCCCAATTCCCGTGGTCTCGCTCCCCGATCCTAACGAGTCTGAAGGCGGCGGCGCCGATGACGGCAGTGACGCCACTAACACATAACAGTCCGACCTCCTTGCGGCGCGGACGGGGGCGATTCGGTCCGCATCGCGCCGCCGCCGACAGCTGTTCAGTCCGCATCACACCGCCACCGACGGCGGTCCACCGAGCGAATCGTTGCGTGAACCGCCACGTATATAATGAATGTTTATACAAGACGGGCGACTATCGTCAAGCATGTACGACGAAGACGACCTCGCCTCGATCCGCGAGGCCCACGCCGAGTGGGAGGCGGAGACGCTCGATCCGGTTCTCGACCGGCACGGCGAGCGGCAAGACCGGTTCGCGACCGTCTCGAACCACGAGGTCGACCGCCTGTACACCCCCGCCGACGTGGCCGATCTCGACTACGAGGCGGACCTCGGTTTCCCCGGCGAGGAGCCGTACACCCGCGGCGTCTACCCGACGATGTACCGCGGGCGGACGTGGACGATGCGGCAGTTCGCCGGCTTCGGCACCGCCGAGGAGACGAACGAGCGGTTCCACTACCTTACCGACGAGGGACAGACCGGCCTCTCGACGGCCTTCGACATGCCCTCGCTGATGGGGCTCGACTCCGATGACCCGATGGCGCTCGGCGAGGTCGGCAAGGAGGGCGTCGCGGTCGACACGCTCCGCGACATGGAGATCCTCTTCGACGGCATCGACGTCGGCGAGGTGTCCACCTCCTTCACGATCAACCCCTCCGCGCCCGTGATCTACGCGATGTACGTCGCCATCGCCGACCAGCAGGGCGTCCCCCGCGAGGAGCTTCGGGGAACCCTCCAAAACGACATGCTGAAGGAGTTCATCGCCCAGAAGGAGTGGGTGATACCCCCCGAGCCCTCCCTCGATCTGGTGACCGACACGATCGAGTTCGCCGTCGCGGAGACGCCGAAGTTCAAACCGATCTCGGTGTCGGGATACCACATCCGCGAGGCGGGGTCGACGGCGGTCCAGGAACTCGCGTTCACCCTCGCAGACGGCTTCGCGTACGTCGAGGCGTGTCTCGACCGCGGGCTCGACGTCGACGAGTTCGCGCCACAGCTCTCCTTCTTTTTCAACTCCCATAACTCGATCTTCGAGGAGGTCGCCAAGTTTCGCGCCGCTCGCCGGATCTACGCGACCGTGATGGAGGAGTGGTACGACGCCGAGGCCGACGCGTCGAAGCAACTCAAGTTCCATACGCAGACGGCAGGGCAGTCGCTGACGGCCCAGCAGCCGTTGAATAATATCGTCCGCGTCACACTGCAGGCGCTGGCCGGCGTCCTCGGCGGCACCCAGAGCCTGCACACGAACTCCTTCGACGAGGCGCTCGCGCTCCCCTCGGAGCAGGCGGTTCGGGTCGCGCTGCGCACGCAGCAGATCATCGCCGAGGAGTCCGGCGCGGCCGACATCGCCGACCCGCTCGGCGGCTCCTTCGCGGTGGAGTCGCTCACGGAGGAGATCGAGTCGGAGGCGATGACGTACATCGAGGAGATCAGCGAGATGGGTGACGGCTCCGTCCGCGACGGCGTGCTCCGCGGCATCGAGCAGGGGTACTTCCACCGCGAGATCCAGCAGTCGGCCTACGAGTACCAGGAGCGCGTCGACGAGGGCGAGGAGACGGTCGTCGGCGTCAACGCCTACGAGATCGACGAGGACACCAAACCCGACCTGCTGCACGTCGACGAGACGACGCGGGACCGGCAGCTCGAGCGGCTCGAATCCGTGAAAGCCGAGCGCGACGACGAGGCGGTCAGGTCCGCCCTAGACGATCTGCGCGCCGCGATCGGCGACGGCGAGAACGTGATGCCGGCGATCGTCACGGCGGTGAAGGCCTACGCGACGATGGGAGAGATCATGGAAATCTTCGAGGCGGAACACGGCTCGTACCGCGAGCGGATCGGCGTCGCGTAAAAAACGGTCGAACGGACTGTTCAGACGGCGTCGACTGCCTGTGCCGACTCGGCACACCACGCGTTCCCTCTGCGTCCGGCCCGCCGAAGCTCCATCTCGACGACAGAGCCGGTTTCGAGCGACGACACTTCGGCCTCCACGTCCGCGTCGTCGTACTCGACCACGTGTAGCGTTCCGTTGCGTGGGTGTTCACGGAGCGTTACCGCCCCGTGGTCGTTGCACGCTCTGACGACGGTGTATTTGCCGGTCCGGTCCATCACAGTACGACGTATAACGTCAGCTAACTTAGTTATTATACTTCTAACCGAGACGTTCACGAGTTATTGACCGATAACGCACGGGTTGTCGGGGTCGTATCGCGCGAGCAGCCGGAGCCACAACGCACGGGTTATCGAGACTACACCACGCGAGTCGGCGGGGCTGTGACCGACCGAACGCTTCATTTTAATGACCGCGTCGCGAGGCTCCGGTATGACGGACCCGGAGATCCCCGAGGACCATCCTCGGTACGCGTCGCTCGTGACGCGCCACCGGATCGAGGCCGGCGTCGAGGCGGGGATCACCTCGAAACAAGGGCTCATCGCGCAGGGGCGCGGCGAGGCGTTCGACTACCTCCTCGGTGAGCGGACTCTCCCGAGCGCGGACGCCGCCGAGCGCGCCGCGGCGGCGACGCTGCTCGCGGCCGACCACCCCGTGATCTCGGTGAACGGAAACGTCGCGGCGCTGGCGCCCGCCGAGACGGTCGCCCTCGCCGACGCGGTCGGCGCGGACATCGAAGTCAACCTCTTCAACCACACCGACGAGCGCGCCACCCGGATCGCGGATCACCTGCGCGAACACGGGGCCGACGAGGTGAAAGGACTGACGGGAGACGGCGAGATACCCGGCTTAGACCACGCGCGCGGCACCGTCGACGCCGACGGGATCGAGGCGGCAGACGCCGTCGTCGTGCCGCTGGAAGACGGCGACCGGGCCGAGGCGCTCGCCGCCATGGGCAAAACGGAGATCGTTATCGACCTCAACCCCGGGAGTCGCTCGCCGCGGACGGCCGCGATTCCGATCATCGACAACCTCGTCCGCGCGGTCCCGAACGTGACCGCTCACGCCCGCGAGTTGGCGGGCGCCGACCCGGCCGCGCTGCAGGGCGTCATCGACGGGTTCGACCCCGACGAGGCGCTCGCCGCGGCCGAGTCGACCATCCGCGACGGCGCGTTCGCGACGGACGTCGACACGTAGCCCGCCTCCGCCGATCGCCGCCGAACCGCGAGGGGAGTCCGATCGGGACCGGGGTCGCCGGAAAGACAAAGTCACCCGCTGGCGTATTTAGGGTATGGAACTCGACGAGACGGACCGCGCGATCCTTCGGATCCTCCAAGCGGACGCTCGGACGCCGTTCTCCGAGGTCGCCCGCCGGATCGATATGTCCAGCGCGACCGTCCACGATCGGGTCGGTCGGATGGAAGACGCCGGCGTCATCGAGGGGTACCACGCGGAGATCGACCCGAAGGCGGTGGGGTACGGCGTCAGCGCGTTGGTCGGTCTCCGCGTCGAGCAGGGCCGGGAAGAGGACGCGCTCGACCGCCTCCGAGACATCGAAGGCGTCAGGGAGATCCACCTGACGACGGGCGAGTGGGACGTGATCCTCCGCGTCGTCGCCGAGGACACGGACCGCCTCCGCGAACTGATGTTCGAGCGCGTCGCCGAGATGGACGGCTTCTCGCGGTCACAGACGATGATCATCCTCGGAACCGACTACGAGCTCGACGGGCCGCCGATCTGAACGCGGTTCCGACGAGAGACGCCCAGTCGGCGAATTGGCGCGCCGGTGACACAGGACCGGAACGCTCAACTCGGGAACACCCCGAACGAAAACCATGAGTACTGGGGTCGAAGAGCGGTTCGGACTATCGCCGGAGCGCGCGTGGGCCGTCGTCGTCGGCGGCGTCACGGCGCTGCTCGCCGTCGGATCGCTCGCGCTTCCGGAGATCGTGTACGACCGGTTCCTCTGGCGGTACTTCTGGGGGCCGGTCGCCGCGGACGGGCAGGGCGCACAGTGTGCCGTCCGCGACGGCGGTTCGACGGAGCTGCTCGGGAGCAGCGCGGCGTGTGCGTCCGCTGTCGAGGCCGGAGAAGTCGTCGCGTTCCCCGGATACACGACGGTCTCGACGGTGAGTTACGTCGTGATCCTGTTGGCGATGCTGATCGGCGTCGTCTTCCTCCTCCGCCGGTTGGAGATCGGCACGGACCTGCGGTTCTTCTACGCGCTGTTCCCGTTCATGCTGCTCGGCGGGGCGCTCCGAACGGTCGAAGACGCGGGGATCGCCGCGCTTCGCGCCGAGACGGAGCCGCTGATCTCGTACCCGGCGAGCGCCCTGCTGATCAGTCCGTTCATCTACTTCACCATGTTCGCGTTCACGCTCGGCTGCGTCCTCGCCGCGTACGCGCTCGCCGACCGCGGACTGGTCGACGAGTACGCGCGTCCGCTGTTCGCGATGGGGGCGGCCGGACTCGCGGCGACGTTCGCGTACCTCTCGTATCTCTCCGTCGCCACCGACTACGTCGACTTCTACCCGATCATCCTCGTGTTGACGCTGCTCATCGCGACCGCCTCGACCGCCGTCACGTGGGCGCTCGCGACCCGATACGAGCCGACGGTCCGGGAGGGAACCGGCTTCGCCGGGTTCGTCATCATCTGGGGACACGCCGTCGACGGCGTGGCGAACGTCATCGGCCTCAATTGGATGCCGGAACTGACCGGCACGTCGAACCTCGTCCCGAAACACGTCGTCAACGAGCTGATCGTGAACTGGACCGGGCGACTGTTCCCCGAGTCGATCGTCTCGATCACCGGCGACGCCTGGCCATTCCTGCTCGTGAAGCTGGCGGCGGCGACGTTCGTCGTGTGGGTCTTCAACGGGGAGATGTTCGAGGAGTCCCCGCGGTACACCCTGCTTCTGCTCATCACCGTCTTGGCGGTCGGACTCGGTCCCGGCACGCGCGACATGCTCCGAGCGGCGTTCGGGATCTGAGCGGCGCGGCGCGGACCGCCACCTTATAACTCATCGCGGGGGTAACGGTCTTCGTAATGCTACAGGGCGTCAACGTCGCGCTCGGCGTGTCGGGCAGCATCGCGGCGGTGAAAGTCGTCGAACTCGCCCACGAGCTCCGCCGTCGTGGCGCGAGCGTGCGCGCCGTCATGTCCCCGGCGTCGACGAACATCGTCCACCCGTGGGCCGTCGACTTCGCGACGACCGAGCCGACCGTCACGGAGATCACCGGCAGCGTCGAGCACGTCGAGATCTGCGGCCGCGAGGGGTGGGCCGACGTCCTGCTGCTCGCGCCGGCGACCGCGAACACCGCCGGGAAGATCGCCTCGGCGGTCGACGACACGCCCGTGACCACCTGCGCGACGACCGCGCTCGGAGCGGGCGTCCCCGTCGTGATGGCGCCGGCGATGCACGAGCCGATGTACGACCACCCGGGCGTCCTCGACGCGCTCGACACCCTCGAGGCGTGGGGCGTGACGTTCGCGGACCCGCGGATCGAAGAGGGGAAAGCGAAGATCGCCGCCGAGGCCGACATCGTCACGGAGGTCGCCCGCGCGACGACGCCGCAGACGCTCGCGGGCACGCACGTCGTCGTCACGGCGGGCGCGACGAAAGAGCGGATCGACCCCATCCGAATTTTGACGAACCGCGCGTCCGGGAAGACCGGTCGCGCGGTCGCCCGTGCGCTGTACGTCCGCGGCGCGAAGGTGACGCTCGTTCAGGACGGGCCGGAGGTCCCGTACGCCGATGTCGTCGCCGTCGAGACGGCCGACGAGATGATCGACGCGTGCCGGCGAACCGCGGCGACCGCCGACGCGCTGATCTCGGCGGCGGCCATCTCCGATTTCACCGCCGACGCCGTCGACGAGAAGATCCGGTCGGGATCCCCGTTGTCGGTCGATCTCCGACCGACCCCGAAGCTGATCGACTCCGTCAGACAGGCGTATCCGGACCTTCCGATCGTCGGGTTCAAAGCCGAGACGTCCGGCGACGACGCGGCCATGATCGCGGAGGCCGAGCGCATCCGCGACCGCGTCGGTCTCGCGTTCGTCGTCGCCAACGACGCGAGCGTGATGGGCGCAGACGAGACGCGCGTGCTCCTCGTCGCCGCCGACGAGACCGACCCAGAGGAAGCGAGCGGCACCAAAGACGCGGTTGCAGGGCGGATCGCCGACCGGCTGGCGGCGTCGATCGGGGTCGAAAACTGAACGCCTGACTAGCCCGCGAGCCGGACAGTCCCGTTTTGTCAACACGGCACTCGCGGAGTCTGAAAAATGAGTATCGGTCTCCTGTATCGACGCGTATACAAACTGTTTTGAATCGGTAGGGAAACATCCCAGTAGAGACTCCAATGTACGCAGAGACGGCCACACTCGGCTCCGTCGGAGGTGTTGTGGGTGGCTGACGCCGACACCGACCCCGTCGACGGCGCCGCGGGATCCGACGGTGCCGCCGACTCGGGCGATGCCACCGTCGATCCGGGCGGTGCCGGGTCGGACGCCCGGTCGTCCGGTGCGCTTATCCTGCCGGTCGAGAAGACCTCGACCCTCCGGGCCACGGTCGCACACGCCGTCGAGACAGCCATCGACCGCCGATTCTCCGCGATACACTTCGTGGCGATCGCGTCGTGGCGAAACGACGATCCCGGTACCGACGGACGCACCGCAGAGGCCGAACGTGTTCTGGACCGCGTCGTCGCGTGGGCCGAGTCGGACCTCGCCGACGCGGATGCAGGCGGTATCGCCGTCGAGTCCGCCACTCTCGGGGGCGACGAGTACCTGTTCGGGCCGGACGACTACGTTCGGGTGCTCACGGCTTACGCCGAAACCAACGGCGCGGAGAGGGTCCTGTTGGATCCCGAGTACACGCCCCTCGGCAACACGACGCTGCTCCAGCCGCTGGAGTTCGCGCTCTCGTCGACGTCGCTGGCGGTCGAGACCGCACCCGTGACCCGTCCGACGCGTCGCGAACGGCTCAGGACGGAGGCGACCGGAATCCGGTTCGCCGCGCTGTTCGGCGTCTCGCTACTGTTCTACTTCGTGCTCGGAGACCCTCTCTACTGGTTCGACTGGGTCACCGGGGTCGCGAGCGCGACGATCGTCGCCATAACCCTCTCGCGTGTCAGCCTCGACGCGGACCCGTCCTTCCCGCGGACGCCGTTACGGCTGGTTCGCGGTGCGATCTACGTCCCGGTTCTGCTCTTCGAGATCGTCAAGGCGAACCTCGCCGTCGCTCGGGTGATCCTCGATCCCCGACTGCCGATCGACCCGACGATGAACCGCGTCCGGGTACTCGTCGGCAGCGGGCTGCCGATGATGACGCTGGCGAACTCGATCACGCTAACGCCGGGAACGCTGACGGTTCGCGCCCGCGACAGCGAGCTGTACGTGCAGTCGCTCCTCCCCTCTGCCCGAGACGGGCTGTTCGACGGCTCGTTGGAGCGGTGGACCCGGTTCATCTACTACGGCCGGGACGCGGCCCGGCTCCCCACGCCGCGCGAGCGCGACGACGTGGCGATCCTCCAGGGGCCGGACGCGACGGGCGAACTCCCGATCTCGCGGGCCGACGGCGGGGTCGCAGACGGGAGTGACGACGCCTCCGGCGACGCACCGACCGACGCCGGCGACGAAGCCGATCCGAACGAGGTGACCGGCGAATGAGCCTCGTCGACGCCGTCATCGTCGCCGGCTACACCGTGAGCGACTTCCTCCTTCTCGCGGCCGCCGGGTTCGTCGTGCTCGCGATCGGGATGCTCTACCGCGCGGTCAAGGGGCCGACGATGCAAGACCGGGTGCTCGCGGTGAACGTGCTCGGGACGAACACCGTCGTCATCCTCGCGATCTTGGGCGCCGCGCTGTCGGAGCCGACGTTTCTCGATATCGCGCTGATATACGCGTTGTTGAACTTCCTGATGGCGATCGCCATCTCGAAGTTCACCGTCGAGCGGGGTGGTGTGTTGTGATCGACGCCGTCGAACCGGTCCGGATCGGCCTCATCGTCGTCTTCGTCCTGCTGGGGCTGTTCTTCACCTTCGTTTCGATGACCGGCGTGATCCGGCTGCCGGACATCTACTCGCGGGCGCACACGGCGTCGCAGGCCGACACGCTCGGGGCCGGGTTCGCGCTCGCCGCCGTCGCGCTCGTGATCGGCTGGGAGGGGGCCGGCTTCAAATCGGTCATCCTGCTGTTTTTCATTTTCGTGACGAACCCGACGGCTGCTCACGGGATCGCCCGGGCCGCCTTCGAAGAGGGAATCGTGCCGTGGACCGAGGGGGACGATCGCCGATGACGGGGACGAGCCTCTTCGCAGCGGTCGGCGCCGCGCCCCTCGCCGCCCTGCCTGCGGCTCCGCTCGCGACGACCGGTCCGGAAGTCACGGCGATCGAGGCGAGCCTGCTCGTCTTCGTCGTGATCACGGCGATCGTGACGGCGCTCGCTCGCGACGTGTTGGCGGCCGTCATCGTCTTCGGGGCGTACAGCCTCGGCATGGCCGCGCTGTACACGTTCTATCGCGCGCCCGACGTGGCGATGACCGAGGCCGCGATCTCCGCCGGCGTGACCACGATCCTGCTGTTGTTGACGCTCGCGAAGACGACGCGGATCGACCACGAGATCGCCTTCGAGTCGGTGAACCTGCCCGCCGCGGGAGCGGCCGGGTTCCTCTTCGTCGGCCTGCTGTTGACGATGGGCGACATACCGTCCGTCGGCTCGCCGGACGCCCCGGTGTGGTCGAACGCGGACGTCACCCAGTGGTACATCGCGGAGACGTACGCACAGACCGGCGTCGAGAACACGGTGATGGCCGTGCTGGCGGCGTTCCGCGGATTCGACACCTTCGGCGAGGCCGTCGTCGTCTTCGGCGCGGGCGTCGCGGCGCTGATCGTGCTCCACCGGGAGGTGTTCGCATGAGCGACGACCGCCCCACCGACGCGGAGGCGCGTCCTCGTTCGAACCGCCTCGATTCGCGGACGCGTCAGGGAACGCCGTACACCGAGAGCCAAGTCATCATGCCGACGGTGAAGGTGGTCGCTCCGTTCGCGTTCACCTACGGGCTGTTCGTCACCTTCCACGGCGGCGGATCGCCGGGCGGCGGGTTCCAGGGCGGCGCGATCATGGCCGCGGTCGTGTTCATGATCGCCTTCGCGTTCGGTATCGAATCGACCCGCCGGTGGCTCGCCAACACGGTCGTGGTCGGGCTCGCGGTCGGCGGGACGCTCGTGTTCGCCGGAATCGGGCTGACGACGCTCGCTCGCGGCGGCGCGTTCCTCCAGTACGAGCTGCTTCCCGTGCCCATCGCCGAGATCGACCGGGTCACCTACGGGATGGAGGCCGTGGAGATCCTCGGGATCGCCGCCATCGTGAGCGGCGTGCTCATGGGGCTGTTCTTCGTGCTCGCGAGCGGGTTCGCTCCCGAACCGAGCGAGCCGGAGGCGGTGCCCGAACCCGACGATGCGGCCGCGGCAGGTGCGGCTGCCGCGTCAGATGGGACCGCCGTGACCGACGAGGCCACCGAGACCGATGAGGCCGCCGTCTCCGACGGAGGTGAGCGATGACGCTTCCAACCGCTGCCGGACTCTGGGCGAGCGCTCCGACCCTCGGAACCACCGTCGCGACCGGCCCCCTCGACGTGCTCGCCACGCGCCACGCGTACGTGGCGTTCGCGCTGCTGTTGTGTATCGGTCTCTACATGATGATAGCCAACCCGAACCTCGTGAAGAAGATCATCGGACTCAACCTGTTCCAGACCGCCATCTTCCTCTTGTTCGTCGCCTCCGCGTACGTTCGCGGCGGCGCGATCCCGATCGTCGCGGAGGGCGCCGGGGAGACGGGGACGTTCGTCAGCCCGCTACCGCACGTGATCGTGTTGACCGCCATCGTCGTCGGGGTGAGCCTCACTGCGGTCGGGCTCGCACTCTGTATCCGGATCTACGACGAGTACGGGACGCTTCGGACCGACATCTTGCGCGAACTGATGCGCGAGGACGGATCGCTGCCCGGCTCCAGGCCGGGCGTCGACGACGCGGTCGAGGGGGGTGAGACGGATGACTGACGCCCTACTGCCGCTCGCCGTCGTGATCCCGATCGTCGCGGCGACGCTGCCGCTCGCGCTCGGGCTCCGATACGACGACGTCGGCTGGCCGATCGCGGCGGCGACGACGCTCGGCCTCGTCGGCATCGCCGCCGCGGTCGCGGTCGAGACGTACGCGAACGGGCGGTTCGTCCACGAGCTCGGCGGCTTCCAGCCGCCGGTCGGGATAGAGCTCGTCGCCGACGAGCTCTCCGCGGCGGTCCTCGTGTTGATCGCCGTGGTCTCGCTCGCGACGCTCGCGTTCTCGCGCGTGGCCGGGCCCCGCGGAAACGCCTTCCACAGCGGGTACCTGCTGTTGATCGGCGGACTCGCGGGGATCGTCCTCACGGGCGACCTGTTCAACCTGTTCGTCTTCCTCGAGATCGTCGGCCTGACGACGTACGCGCTCATCGCGGCGGACCGATCCGGCGCGAGCGCGTACGCCTCACTCAAATATCTCGTTTTGGGGACGGTCGGCGCCTCGCTGTACCTCGTCGGCGTCGGCTACGTCTTCCTCGCGACGGGGACGCTCAACATGGTCGATCTCCAGACGCAGATCGTCGAGCAGGCGGGCTACACCGACCCGCTCATTCAGGCCGGCTTCGCCTTCATCGTCACCGGCTTCGCGCTCAAAATCGCGTTATTCCCGGTCCACACGTGGCAGCCGGACGCCTATCAGCGCGCGCCCGACGCGGTGACCGCGCTCGTTGCCGCGCTCGTGTCGACGGCCGGCGCGTACGCGCTCATCCGGGTGACGTACACCGTCTTCACCGTCGACTTCCTCGCGGCGAACGACGCGATCACGACCGGGCTGCTCGTCGTTTCGGGCGTCTCGATCCTCGCGGGCTCCGTGCTCGCGGCGATGCAGTCCGACCTCAAGCGGATGTTCGCGTACTCCTCCGTGGCGCAGTTCGGCATGATCGCCGCCGCGGTCGCGCTCGCGAACGAGACCGCGCTGCTCGGCGGCCTGATCCATCTCGTCGGCCACGGGCTGTTGAAGTTCGGGCTGTTCCTCGGCGTCGGGCTGCTCGCGCTCGGCTACGGCGCGCGGCGGATCGAAGACGTCGCGAGCATCGCCCGGAGCGCCCCGTACACCTCGGGCGCCATCGCGGTGTTGGGGCTCGCGCTGGTCGGTATCCCGCCGTCGATCGGGTTCCTCGGCAAGTGGTACATCGGTGTCGGCGCCGTCGAGTCGAGCATGGCCGGCGGCGGCTCGGCCGGTATCGGTATCGCCGCCGTGATCTTCATCAGCACGCTGTTCACGCTGGCGTACGTCGCGCGGCTGATCGAGCGGTTCTACTTCGCCGGCGTCGGGCTCTCCGGCGGCCACGGCGAGACGGGGGGCGACGCCACCGGCGGGAGCCACGGCGTCGCGGCCGACGGCGGCCACGAGGCCGGTGACGGTTCGGCCGACGGCGTCAACTCGGCCGTCCCCCTCGACGGCGCGCCGACGTCGCCGGGCGTTCCCGACCGAGTACCGCCCGCGGCGCTCGCTGTGCTCCTCGCTACGACCCTCGCGGCGGTCGCCCTCGGCTTCGCCGGGTTCGGCTTCTTCGAGTGGTTCGACCCGTTCCTCACGGAGG
>CAZNOA010000007.1:0-22796 GCA_964574565.1 uncultured Halobellus sp.
GAGACCCTCGAAGCGATCTCGCCGGAGATCGTGTTGGTACAGGGCGACACCAACAGCGTGCTCGCGGGGGCGATCGCCGCGAGCAAGATGGAGGCGAAGCTGGGACACGTCGAGGCCGGATTGCGGAGCTTCGACCGGTCGATGCCGGAGGAGACGAACCGAGTGGTCGCCGACCACGTCTCCGACGTCCTGTTTCCACCGACGAACCAGAGCAAGAAGTACCTCCTCCGCGAGGGGATTTCGGAGCTGCGGATCACGGTCACGGGCAACACGGTGGTCGACGCCGTTCACCGTCACCGCGACTTGGCTCGGAAAAACAGCACCGTCCTGTCCGACCTCGGAATCGAGCGAGACGAGTTCATGTTGATGACCGCACACAGACAGGAGAACGTCGACGACGAGGACCGTTTCAGACGACTGCTCTCGGGCGTCGCACGGGCCGGAGCCGAACACGACCTCGACGTCGTCTATCCGGTCCACCCGCGCTCACAGGACCGACTCGAGGCGTTCGGAATCGAGCTCCCAGACCGGATACGCGGGGTGAAGTCACAGGATTACCTCGACTTCCTCCGACTGGAGGCCGCCGCGAAGCTGATCCTCACCGACTCCGGGGGCGTCCAAGAAGAGGCGTGTATCCTCGGCGTTCCCTGTGTAACGATGCGTGATAGCACCGAGCGACCGGAGACGATAGACGTCGGAGCGAACCGGCTCAGCTCGTGTGACCCGGACCGGATCGCCCGGAGCGTTACGGAGATGATCGGGAAGTCGGGCAACTGGGAGAACCCGTTCGGCGACGGGAACGCCGCGGAGCGGATTCTCGCCGAGCTGCCCGTCGAGTCGCCGATTGACGAGGTGGCACAGTGAGCACCGTCTGCGTTCACGGGCTCGGGTACATCGGCCTCCCGACGGCCGCGATGTTGGCGAACTACGAACACGACGTGTACGGGTACGACGCGGACGACGGCGTCACGGCCGGGCTCCGTGACGGGGAGATACACCTGGAAGAACCCGGACTCCGCGCGTTCGTCACGCAGGCGCTCGAGTCCGGTCGGTTGGAGATTGTCGACGAGGTCACTCGGGCCAAGTACCACGTCATCTGCGTTCCCACCCCTTTCGACGAGGCCAACCGCCGGGCTGAGCTCGACTACGTCAAATCGGCCGGCCGGGCGATCCGATCGGTCCTCCGCGAGGGCGACACCGTCATCCTCGAGTCGACGGTTCCGCCCGGAACGACGGAGACCCATCTCCAGCCCATTCTCGAGGAGTCGGGGCTCAGCGCCGGTCGCGACTTCGCGCTCGCCCACTGCCCCGAGACGGTTCTCCCCGGCAACATCATCACCGAGCTCAAGGAGAACGACCGGGTCATCGGCGGCGTCAACGGCGTGTCGACGGAGTCCGCGGTCCGACTGTACGAGTCGTTCGTCGACGGGGAGATCCGCCGGACCGCGGACCCGACGACGGCGGAGTTCGTCAAGCTCATTCAGAACACGTTCCGCGACACGAACATCGCGCTGGCGAACGAGCTCGCGAGGCTCGCACACGATTACGGGATCGACTCCCGGGAGGCCATCCAGATGGCGAACGGCCATCCCAGAGTCGACCTCCTCCGACCGGGCCCCGGAGTCGGCGGCCACTGCCTCCCGATCGATCCGTGGTTCCTCGGTGACGGCTCCGACGAACTCGATCTGATCTCGACGGCGCGGGAGGTGAACGACGGGATGAAGACGTTCGTCATCGAGCTGCTCTCGGAACTGGTGTCCGACCTCGACGGGAAACGCGTCGCCGTGTTCGGCGCGGCGTACAAAGGCAACGTGGGCGACACGCGGATGAGTCCCGGGCTCGCGCTCGCCCGGGAACTGCGACACGGGCGCGGGCAGCCGACGCCGGCCACGGACGGCGGCCGTCAGGAGTCGGTCGACGTCGTCATTCACGACCCGCACGTCGATGACCCGACGCTGGACCTCTCGGGCGCGACCGAGGCAGTGACCGGCGCTCACGCGCTCGTGATCGCGACGGACCACGACGAGTTCGAGGAACTGGACCCGACGCGGCTGGCGGAGCGAATGGCCGAGCCGAACGTCGTCGATACGAAAGGGATACTGGACGCAGAACGCTGGCGAAAAGCGGGCTTCTCGATCCGACGAGTGTAGTCTCGTCGACACTCCCCGGCCGCGAATTACTCGGGAACGGTCGCTCGAACGGTCTCGTCGCCGGTGATCGTTACGAAACAGCCGGCCATCTGAAAGGACACCGACAGGTCGATGGAGTCGGAACTCCACGCCTGTTCGACGAGCCGTGCCAGAGACTCGACGTCTACGATGTCCTGTAGCCGGTCTTCTACCTGTCGCGGCTCGATGCCGCGTTCGTTCGCCACCGTCGTAACGATGCGCCAGCAGATGTCGTCGACCGTTTCGGATTTCATGTGTGCCCCGTCTGTTCGGAACGGCCCCGTGGGTATCGGTGTTGTTTCGACGGGTATAGCATGTCAATTGAGCCGGTACTACACACGTAGTGTCGGCCGACGCGCCGCCGCCCTCGCCCGCGGTCGAATGTCGAGATTACAGCCGTCTTAACGGGAGTGAAGGCGAGACGACCGGGAAACCGTCGCGCTTCTCACCACAGGCCGTCGTTCGCGGGGGCGCCGCACCTCGCGAGCGATCGTTGCGACGCGTCACTCCTCGTCGTCACCGCCCTCGAAGAGGGTCGAAAAGAGCTTCCGCTCCGTCGTTCGGAGGTGTCTGTTGAACGTTGGTTGGGTGATTCCCATGGCGGTGGCGACCTCCTCGCCCGTGCTCGCCCGCGGCCACTCGAAGTAGCCCGCGAGGAACGCGGTCCGCGCGGCTTCGAGCTGCCTGTCGGTGAGCGCCTCCGTGACGGCCGACGGCCCCGTGGGTGACTCCTCGCTCGCCGCCTCGTTGCGCCGCGAACGCAACGCTACCGCATCGTACCCTTCGCCGAGGGCCTCGAGGAACGACCTGACGCCCGTCGACTGCGGCACGGTGACTGTGACGTCGACTCCGGTCGGCGTTGCGAGCAACTCGTCGACGCTCCCGCCGAGCGTCGCCAGCCGATCGACGACGGTCGGAGCGGTGACGGTCAGCTCCGTTCGGTTCTCGTCACCGTCGAGCCGGCGGACCGACTCCACGTCGTGTACCGCCGACGGGACCGACTCGAACGAGGCGTCGGACGCGACGTATAACAACGAGCGGTCCGCGTCCTGTGACACCGTCCCGTCGACCCGTATCGGCTCCCCGAGCGCGGACGAGAGTCGCGCGAGGAGCGCGTCCTCGTCTTCGACGCGCAGTTTCAGCTCGACGAGCGACTCGCTGCGCAGCGAGCGTCTCGTCTCGATGCTGTTGATCGCGTCGGCGACGGTGTCGCCCAGCTCCACGAGCAGGTCGCCGAACTCCCCGGCGAACGCGCCGCGGCGGTCGGCGTACAGCGTTATCGTCCCGTACTCGAGTTCGTCGTACGACAGCGGGACGCTGATGACAGAGCGGTAGCCGCGAACCATCGCGCGCTCCCGCCACGGGGTTTCGCGCAGCCCGGTCGAGACGTCGTCGACGACGACGGGAGTTCGGGTATCGAGCGCTCGATACGCCGGCTCGTCTCGGAACTCGGCGGCATCGCTCCCGGACGGGTCGCGCCCGTCGGCGCCGGCGAAGCCGAGGTCGTCGAGGTACCCGTCACCGTCACCGGCTTCGGAGAGCGGGTCGAGACCCCCGCCGGTGAGATACGTCTCCCCGAACCAGGCGAACTGGACCGACTCCGCGCCGACGAGGAGTTCACAGACGGCGTCGCCGACTTCGGCGAGCGTGTCGGCTTCCACGAGAGCGCCGTTGACCCTGCGGATGAGGTCGTTGAGCTCGTGTAGCTCTCTGAGCCGCTCGTTCCGCTCTGTCAGGGCGTCGCTCTGCCGTTCGAGTCTCGCCTCCTGTTCGACTCGCTCCAGCGCGGCGACGGCGTTGGCCGCGAGCAGCTCCACCGAGTCCTTGACTCTGCTCGCCGTCTCGTCGTCCGGCAGTTCGATGTAGAGGATCCCGTACTCGTCGAGGGTCGCGTACAGCGTCCGTCGCGTTGAGGCGGCGTCCCCGTCGGCGCGTTCGACGACGCGGCCGCTCGGCCGCAACGCGTCGCTCGGCTCGTCGCGCTCCGGCTGCGGCGGTCGGAAGCCTCGCGTCCCCGTTCCGTCGTCGCCGCGGGTCAGGTCGCCGCCGGCGTTCGGTCCGTCGGCTTCATCGATGTCGACGTCGTGGAACGTGACGCCGTCTTCGCCCGTGAGGAACTCCTCCCAGACGGTGTCGCCCGGACCGTGCGAGTCCGGGAACGTTCCGGACGACGCCACCAGATCGAGAACCGACGTGGCTTCGTCGAACGCGTACGCGGCGACGTTCGCGGTCGGCCACACCGTCGTCACGAGGTCGACGGTCGTCTCGTGGACGGCTCGCTCCGTGTCTGCCCGCAGGAACCGTCGGGCCGACCGGTTCAGCTCTTGGAGCACCTGTTCGTTGCGGCGACGCTCCGTGAGATCCCTGACGACACCGACCTGTCGTTGACGGCCGTTCCCGAACTCCACGGTCGAGAAGCGCGTCTCGATCGGGAGCTGCTCGCCGTCGGCGGTGCGAATCGACGACTCGATCATGCCGACGTCGGCGTCGTTGCCGCGGAGCTGATCGATGATCTCGTCGGCCATGGCCAGCGTCTCCGCCCCGGCCAACATCGACGCGTGGGAGCCGACGAGTTCGTCGCGCTCGTAGCCCGTCATCTCCAGTATCGCGTCGTTGACCATCGTGATGACGAACGCCTCGTCGAGCGTGTACACGCCGTCGTCGAGCGTCTCTAAGATCCGGTCCGAACGCTGGAGCTCGTGTCGCATGGCGATGCGATCGCCGATCTCCCGTAGCTCGACCGCGACCTCGGTATGACCGTCGTTCGGGGTCACGCGAACTTCGAGGGCTTCCTCTCGGTCACCGATCGCTTCGAACTCGACGACCGCATCCGTCCGGAACGAGTCCCGTATCCCCGCGGCGATCGCGTCGCCAACGGAATCAACCTCTCGGACCCGGCTCCCGACCGGGTCGTCGCCGAGACGGAGCAGTTCGACCGCCGTCTCGTTACCGTCGACCACGGTCAGCGAGTCGTCGACGACGAGCAGTCCGGTGTGTCCTCTATCGAGGAACTCGGCGACGCGAGCGATCCCGTCGAAATCACAGTCGGAGCCGGTCGCCGACGGGCCCGTCTCGTCTTCGGTCACTCCGTCGTTGGACACACCACCTACAATCGGTCAGTATTGATAAGTTTCTTGCTACGTTACCACAAAATTATATATCTGAATGACAGTACGTTCTCTGCCGCAGTCCAAAAGGTAAGAAAATAAACTGTTAATGAGAGAAAACTGTGTTTAAACCCACAGACGGCTGCTAATGCCAAAACCATAATGAAGATCTGAGTACCAGAAAATACCAGACAGTCACAAGTTCAGACTTTATTTAGAGAATAAAAATTCGAACGAAACAATTAAATCAGTTATGAGCATATTAATCGGACATGGCACACAGGGCTTTGGGGCAGACGGGGACACGAATGCCGACGAGCATGCCGGGGCGCACCGAGTACGCGCGGATGATCGGCGACGTTACCCTGCCACCGACCGTACAAACCTATGCGGACAGATACGACCGTATCCTCGGCGACCGGGACGCGTTCCTCTGGAAATGGATCCATAACCTCTTCGACGAGTTCACGCTCTCGTCGATCGCGCCCGGCGTCCGACAGGACGTGTACGAGACGAAGACGCTCCTGACGATATTCGTGACGGTGCTCGACGACCTCGCCGAGCTGAGCGACGAGCGGGCGACGTTCGACGTGGGCCGTCGCATCCCGTTCGCGGCGGCCGGGGACCGGTCGGATCGGCCGGACGTCGACGATGACGTGGTCGAATTTCTCGAGGATCTCTGGGCCGAGATCCGCGCCGGGATCGAAGACGCGCCCCGGTTCGTGGAGTTCGCCGACGTGTTCGAGTACGACCTCCGCCAGACGTGTAACGCGATGGAGTACTCGCGACTCCTCAATCACAACGTGTCGATGGCGAACCGCACCGAGGCGGAGCGGTACGACGCGTACAACATGACCGTCTTCCCGTACGCCTGCATCGACCTCATGCACTCGCCCTCGTTCGAACGGGAGGATTTCGGCGCGCTCCGAAGCCTCCTGTGCGAGCTGCAACAGATGGCGCGGATCGGCAACTGGATCACCACGTGGGAGCGCGAGCTGGCCGAAGGCGACGTGAGTTCGGGCGTCGTCGTCTGTGCGCTCCGCCGCGGCGTGGTCTCCCCCGAGGAGATAGCCGACTCCGGCGACCCGTCGGTCGACGAGCTGGTCGAGCGGATCCGGTCACAGGGGATCGAAGCCGATTTCGTCCGCGAGTGGGAGATCCGCAACAAGACCGTCCGGAAGCGGACGTCCGAGATCCGCAGCGTCGACTGCGAGGCCTACGTCGACGGGATCCGAACGGTGATGAATCACCACCTCGCGAGCGAGGGGAGCAAGTAGCCGCGCGGCGAGACGGCTCACTCCGTGAGGTACGGCTCACACACCCGGCGGATCCCCTCGTCGAAATCCACGGTCGGCTCCCACTCCGTCTCCGCGCGGATCTTCGAGGCGTCCGCGCACGTGTCGTGGACGTACACTTCCTCCGGAATCGGATTCTCGACGTACTCCGGATCGACGTCGGTCCCGAGCACCTCGTTGATCCGGTCGACGACGCTGTTGAACGAGTACGCCTCACCCGTACCGAGGTTGTAGGCTCCGTCGAGCTCCCGTTCCGCTGCCGCGACGACCCCGTCGACGATGTCGTCGATGTGGGTGAAATCCCGCGTCTGGCTGCCGTCACCGTACAGCGACGGTCGCCGTCCGTTCGCGATGTCGTCGGCGAACTGCGCGATGACGTTCGCGTATTCGCCTTTATGCTCCTCTCCGCCCGCGTACCCCTGATACACCGAGAAGAACCGCATTCCGGCCATCGACATGTCGTAATGGTTCGAGAAGTACTGGGCGTATCGCTCTCTCGAGAGCTTCGAGGCTTCGTATCCGGTGTTGACGGTGATCGGCATCTCCTCGGGGCACGGCTCCGTTTGGCTGCCGTAGATCGAAGACGTGGAGGCGTACACGACGATGTCACAGCCGTCATCGCGGGCCTGTTCGGCGGTGTTGACGAAGCCGTCGACGTTGACCCTGGCGCCGCGGATCGGGTCCTCCTCGTGCATCGCGTACGAGGAGAGCGCTGCGAGGTGATAGACCACGTCCACGTCGGTCGGGAGATCGTCGTCGAGCACGTCGCCGCGGACGAACTCGACCGCCGGGTCGAGGTTCGACTCCGTCCCGAGGTAGCCGTTGTCGAGCGCGATGACGTCGTTGTCTTCCGCGAGGTGGTTCGCGATGTTCGAGCCGATAAACCCCGCCCCACCCGTGACGAGCACGCGTTTGCCTTGCATGGGAACCGCTATTCGGGATCCGCACAATGGTATAAACGTCCTAATGCGCCCGGCGGCGTCACAGAGCGCAGGCATCGTTGCGGCCGCGCGCCGGGAGCGCGTTATCCCGGAACTACTGAAAACCGAGTCGACCGTTGAGTGGACAATGTCAAACGGGATTGCGATCGGCACCGATCGCGTGGGCGGCGACAGCCCCGCGTACGTGATCGCCGAGGCCGGGGTGAACCACAACGGGAGCCTCCAGCTGGCGAAGCGACTGGTCGACATCGCGGCCGACGCCGGCGCGGACGCAGTCAAGTTCCAGAAGCGGAAGCTCCGAGACACGTATCTCCAGTCGACCGTCGAAGACCCGAGTCAGGCGGAGATGGGGGTCGAGTACACCGTCTCGAACCTCAAGGAGGTCGCGTTGACGGACGGCCAGTTCCGCGAGCTCGCCGCCTACACCCGCGAGTCGGACGTTCAATTCCTCTGTTCGCCGTGGGACGAACACAGCGTCTCGTTCCTCGAGGCGCTCGACCTCCCCGCGTACAAGGTCGGATCGCCGGACATGACCAACTTCGTCCTCCTCGAGCGGCTCGTCGAGACCGGAAAACCGCTCTTGGTTTCGACCGGGATGTCCGAACCGGACGAGATCGACCGGACCGTCGAGTTCCTCGCGGAACGAGGCGTCGAGTTCGCGCTGCTCCACTGCCGGAGCACGTATCCGGCGCCGTACCACAACCTCAACCTGGCGTTCATCGACGAGCTGCGGGAGCGATACGACGTCCCCGTCGGATACTCGGGCCACGAACGCGGTATCGCCGTCTCGACGGCCGCCGTCGCGACCGGGGCGTCGATCGTCGAACGACACTTCACGACCTCTCGGGACCTCGACGGCCCCGACCACGCCGCGAGCCTCGAGCCGAAGGGCCTCGAGAAGCAGGTGCGAGACATTCGAAACGTCGAAACGAGCATGGGCAAACCGACCCGATACCTGTCCCGAGGCGAGTACAACAACCGCCGTTCGCTCGGAAAGTGTCTCGTTACGACGCGGCCGATCGAAGCCGGAGAGACGATCGATCGCGACGCGGTGACGGCCAAGAGCCCGGCGAAGGGCATCTCCCCGCAGGAGCTGTACACCGTCGTCGGAACGGAGGCTGAAATCGACATCGCCGCAGAGACCCCGATCCAGTGGGCCGATCTCGGCCGAGGGGTCTTCGGCGATCACGACATCGACCTCGACGGATGGGGCGTCGTCGTCAGGTTCTCCGACATCGACGACCACGACTGGGGAGACCCGGACGTGTTCGAGTTCCGGGTCAACGGCGCTGACAAGAACGCGGCGTTCACCCTCGGGGAGTACGACAAGGGCCTCGGCGTCCACGCGCCCGAGCAGGTCGGACACGAGCTCGTCGACCTGAGCGCTCGCGACGAGACGACCCGCGAGCGGGCGGTCGAGGTCGTTCAGGAAGTCATCGAGCTGACTCGCGAGGAGCTCGCGCCGAAGTTCACGACCGCTGAGCCGCCGATCGTCGTCCACCCGGGCGGCGTCACCCGCGACCACATGCAGCTCGACGACGTTCCCGAGTTCAACGCCGCTCTCGAGCGGAGCCTCGAGGACCTCGACACCGAAGGCGTCCGACTCCTCGTGGAGAACATGCCACCGCTCCCGTGGATATACGGCGGTCAGCAGTACCACAACAACTTCATGGCCGCCGACGAGATCGCGGCGTTCTGTGAACGGACCGGAACGGAGATCTGTTACGACACGTCACACGCGAAGCTCTGGTGTAACTACGCCGACGTCGACCTCGCCGAACACGCACGGACGCTCAGGCCCTATACGGCGTATCTCCACGTTGCCGACGCGATCGGCGTCGACGGGGAAGGGATCCAGATCGGCGACGGCGAGATAGATTTCGAGCGGGCGCTCGACCCGTTTCGGGACTTCGACGGGCCGGTTATCACGGAGATCTGGCGCGGACACGAACGACGAGGGGAGGGGTTCAAAACGGGCGCAGAGCGACTCTCCGAATACCTCTGAGTCAACCCGTTGCCGCCCGGTCTCACGTTCCACGCCCGGCGATCGGTCACTCCGCGGGACGTCGGTCGTCTCGGTCAGCGATGAGCGGTCCGGCCGTCGGACGGTAAACGTTCGCGCGCCTCCGTCTGAAGCGCGGTTACGATGATGTTTCTGACGATTCCGGTGTGTGCGAGCGAATTACGAACTCCTTATCGCCACGAACAAGCGCTCGAACCGTCGAGGAACCGATCTCGAGCGGCGACGTGACAGGCGTCGCGCGTGGAGGTAACTCCCCCGTCACGCGACGACGACGAGGCTTCGATCAATCGATAAGCGGGGTGAGATCGGGATGGCCCCGATGCTCCGGGTTGTCGATATACTGGCGTCGGTAGACGCGCTCACGGACCTCCTGCCAGCCTGGATGTCTGGCGAGAACGAGTACGGGGATCGCGTCGAGGTCGAGCGCCTTGGCGATCATCAGTCGGTGGTAGCCGTCGCGGTGGTATATCGTCCCGTCTGCGCCGATACAGACCAACGGATCGAAATTGTGATAGTAGCCGATGTGGCGGATGTCCATACCGGGAACGCCGTCGGTACCGCTTCGGTCGCGTTCGTACCCGTTCTGTTTCATACTCTCGTATAGCTCGTCGACGTAGCTACAGCGGTGGTCGACGAACTCGTCGACCGAGTCGTAGCCCCATACCCCCTGGCCGTTGGAAAAGTACCGCTCATGCGGATATTGAACGTACTCGGTATCTTCCCAATCGAGCCCGTCGACGAACCGTTGCTTGAGCCCCTGACACTCCCAACGCTCGGATAGCGGGAGCGACTCAGTCTCCCACGTCCCACCTTCTATCCGCCCGAGTCCCGATGCCTTCGAGACTCCCCACGTGTACTGGGTTATCGATGCGGGCGAGACGTCGAGTGGCCGATACACGTCGGTCGGGGCGTCGTATCGAATCCGGTGGTGAACCGTCCGAGCGAAGTTTCGAACTGGCCACAGGTATCGAGATAATCGCCACGCAGCGTAGTCGTTCACCCGTTGCAGCAGTGAAATCACGCCGTCCGATCGCTGTACTCTCACCGCTTCGTGTAGCAGCTCTCTCATAACGGCTTCAACCGTATCCTTCCGTTCGTCGGCGCGATGCTCACGAGGTGTTATCTACTGTGAGTTTTATAGTTATACGCGTGGAAACGGATCCGTAGATCCGAACCCCACGCGTCCCCGTCTGACGGGCCCTCTCGGGGAGGTCGTCCTCGTTCCTCCGAGCGCTGAACGCGGCGGTGATCGACGCGTGGAACGCCGTTAGGACGTGACTTGCTAACCCGCTTCTTCGCTTACGATCGGCAATCACATGTCGGGCTCAGAAACAGAGCCGCCCGAGATCACGGCGCGATTGAAGCTTCGAGCGCTCGTTCGAGTCGCCCGGTACAAGCCGTGGAAGACGGCGGCCATCGCAGTCCTGAGTATCGCCGCCGCAGGGCTGGAAGCGATCGGACTGAGTTTCATTCTCCCGATCGTCGAGCTCGCGGACGGCGGTGAGGTCTCGAGCGACGAGGCGGACGGGTTGATGCTGATCTTCGTGACGGCGTACGAGTTCGTCGGCGTGGACCTCTCGCTCGAAACCGTCGTGATCGGCGTCTCCCTCGTCATGCTCGTCAGGTTTTCCGCCAGCTTCTGTGCGAGCTGGGCACGGAAGGCGCTCCAGAAGGATTATCGCCGCTATCTAACGAAAGAGACGTTCGAGCGGACGATGGACGCGCGGGTCGCGTACTTCGACACGAAGGGGTCCGACGACATCATCAACGCGGTCATCACCCAGACGAAGTACGGATCGAACGTCCTGACGCAGTCGCTGTCAACGCTTGAGCGGTCGGTGATGGCGCTCGCGTACCTCGCTATCGGACTGTACCTCGCGCCGCTTCTGACGCTGCTGATGGTGGTCGTGTTAGGGTGTATCACGTATCTCGTCAGAAACGTCATCGAACCGGGGTACGTCGTCGGAAAGCGCGTCGCGGACGCCAACGAGGAGCTTCAAAACACCGTGCAGTCGGGAATACAGGGTGTCCGTGACGTGAAGGTGTTCCGAATGAACGACGAGGTCGCGTCCGGATTTCGCAGCGCGATAAATCGGTACGTCGAAGCGAGCGTGCGACTCGCGCGAAACAAGGCGTTCATCGACAACGCGTACCAGTTCTCGCTCGCCGTCTCGCTGTTCGTCATCATCTATCTCGCGTTGGCGTACTCGCCGATCACTCTCGGTGAGCTCGCGGTGTTCCTCTTCGCTATGTTCCGACTGGCACCGCAGGCGAGCACGATCAACAGCCTCGTGTACACGCTCGAGGGGAACCTCCCGCACCTCGTTCGAACCTTCGAGTACATCGACACCGTCGAGGACCGACGGGAACCGAGCGGAGCGGAGTCGCCGCCGGCGCGCATCGAGCGCATCGAGTTCGACGACGTGAGTTTCGCGTACGGGAACGAGCCGGTGTTACGCGGGATCGATTTCGAGGCCGGACGCGGGGAGTTCGTCGCGATGGTCGGGCCCTCGGGGGCGGGGAAATCGACCATCGCCTCGCTTCTGGCTCGCCTGTACGAACCCGACTCCGGGGAGATAACCGCGAACGACCGACCGATCAGCCGGTTCGACCTCGGCGAGTGGCGGTCGAAAGTGTCTATGGTCCGCCAGAACCCCTTCGTCTTCAACGACACGCTGCGGTTCAACCTCACTATCGGGGCGCGTGACGCCACGGAGTCGGAGATACGGAGAGCGTGTGAGCTCGCGCGAGTCGACGAGTTCCTCCAGGAGTTGCCGGAGGGTTACGAGACCGTTCTGGGCGACGACGGGGTCCAGCTCTCCGGCGGTCAGCGCCAGCGGGTCGCACTGGCACGGGCCCTCCTGACCGACGCGCCGATTATCATTCTCGACGAGGCGACGAGCGATCTCGACTCGCACCTCGAGGCCGACATTCACGAGGCGATCGAGGAGACGGCAGACCGGACGATCGTGGCGATCGCCCACCGGTTGTCCACGGTTTCGAACGCGGACCGGATATACACGATCGAGGACGGACGCGTCGTCGAACGGGGAACCCACCGGGAACTGCTCTCCGACGACGGGATGTACGCGTCCATGTACGCGAGCCAACGGGCCTGATACCGTTTAGCCGTCACGTGGGCCACCAGGCCCGATACCGTCAGCCGTCCGCCGGTCGGGAGCGACGAGAACTCGGGGCGAGACCGGCGACCTCGCGGATCAGCGATCTTCCGACTCGGGGGCCGCGCGGATGAGAAACGTTCGGTCGGTCGGGAGTCGTGCGTCCTCGACCGGCCGCCAGCCGTCGCGTATCCCGTCCCAGTCGTCCACCGCTCCCGCGACGTCGTCGACGAGGTGGTGGTCGGTGAACACGGAGACGGCGTAACCGTGGTCCCGGAGGAGGTCGAACACCGACGACACCGACACGCCGAGGTGCGGGTGCATCTCCACGAACACCGTCGGCTCGTCCGTGGCGAGAGACTCCCTCATGCCGCGAATAACCGTTCGCTCGGCCCCCTCGGTATCGATCTTGACGACGGTGGGCGACGCGTGTCGTTTCGCGTGGTCGTCGACGGACACCTGGCCGCGTCCCGACTCGGCGCCGACGCGGACCCGCTCGGTCCGAACTCGATCGTGTCGGTGGTTCTTCGAGAGCACGTGGTGTGCCCCGATCTCCGCCTCGAAACAGTGGACGTTCTCGGGCCGCACGCCGGAGGAGACCGCCAACGCCGAGTAGTAGCCGAACCGCGCACCGACGTCGTACAGGACCGACGACTCGTCGACGAGCCCGTGGATCGCCGCCGTCAGCGCGGGCTCGTACACGCCGTGTTCCTCGACCAACTCGGTGAGGATCGAATCCGTCGGAGCGCGGAGACGAAGGGCTCCGGCCGGGGTCTGCGGCGTGATCGTCGACAGCGCTACCCGGTGTTTTCGGAGGTGACGAACCGCCGTCTCGGCCGGGGTCCCGCGGAGCGACCGACGGACCGGTGCCGGGACCAGATCCGTCGCGGCTTGGATGAGATCCATGAGGGCAGATCGAGAGGCCGACGTAAAATTTTACACTGCCTTCGGCAGCGGATTGTCTCGGCGTCTGACCTCCTACGGAGGTTAACGGTCAGTTACTGAGGCGTTCGGCGTGTCCCCAGTCCCGGATCAACTTCGGGATCCGAGAGGTTTGGTACCGATCCCGGAGCAATTTAATGATCGAGTGACACTTCTCGCCCCCGAGAGAAACGAGCAGCCGAACGAGCACGTGCGTCGAGAACGGCCAGTAGACGAACGACGCGAGGAGGTAGCGCCGCGCTTCGTTGTACCGTCCGCTGTACAGCGCGAGCGAGCCGATCCAGCCGAGCAGCGACGCTTTGAATCCGAACCGGTATCGCCACCCGAACTCCGTCGCGAACCCCCGGTGTTTACGGTAGATGTACGGATACGCGAAGTCCCTGAGCCGCTCGTAGCGATCGGTTATCTGACCGTGTCCGCCGACTCGCCTGGACAGGAGCGGCTCCTCGATGGACACGAATTCCGCGTGTCGAGCGAGTCGGAGGAGCCACTCACGGTCCTGTAAATTCGGGAGTTCCGGGTCGGGGACGCCGGCTTTCCGGATGGTCTCCCGGTCGACCACCAACGACGAGAACGTGATGAGATACCGGTCCGTGAGGAGCGCCTTCGACGCGTCTCCAGCGATCGACGGGGTGTTGCGTCTGGTCTCGCCGTCGCTCGAGACGAGACGCTGTCCGGTGTAACACACGCCGGCGGCGTCGTTCGCCTCCAAGGCGGCGACCTGCCGTTCCAGCTTCTCCTCGTCCCACCTGTCGTCGTCATCGAGAAAGGCGACGTACGAGCCGCGCGACCGCTTTATCCCCTCGCTCCGGGCCACGTTTGCGCCCCTGTTCTCCTCGAACCGGTGGAACACGATCCGGTCGTCGAACTCGTCTATCACCTGCGTGGGCGCCTCCGGCGAGCCGTCGTCGACGACGACGATCTCGACGTCGGAGAGCGTCTGGTCCAAGACGCTCCGGATGGCCTTCACGAGCATCTCGGGACGATCGTACGTCGGAATCACCACGCTGACGGTCGGCGCGGCGTCAGCAGAGCCGTGAACGGCGCCGGCGGTGTCGGGCTCACCGCTAGACGTCTCTGATCCCTCGCCGTCGATCGGTGAGTCTGTATTCATACTGTCGAGCGAGCGGTAGACGATCGCTGACTCGGATCAGAGTCGGACGGCGAGTCGGATCGGCTTCTCATGGCTCTTCCGCGAGCGTAGGCAAGAGAGTAATAAGGTAAACAGGTCGCTGATGGCGAGGGGAAGGCGTTAGTAACAGATTACTCAAACGGCGCGGGGCGAAACAGGGCGGCAATGGAGGTGTGTATGGTACTCGAGGGTGAGTTTCCGCCGGACGCGCGGGTCCGGAAAGAGGCCGCGGCGCTTCTGGAGGCGGGACACGACGTCCGGGTCCTGACGGAAGGCGCGGAGAGCGGAGCGGAATCGTTCGGCGGGGACGGCTCCGAACCGGAACGGAGAACGGTCGACGACGTCGAAGTCGTACGATTCACTCCCGCAGACGGATCGACCCGGGAGCGGCTGTCGCGGAACTACCGGGCGATCGTTCACGGAACGTACCCGCGCTGGGACCGACGCGTTCGCCGAGCGGTCGAGAACGGCGCCGACGTCGTTCACGTGCACGACCTGCGACTCGCCCGGACCGCGCTGCGCGCCGCCGGCGACTGTCCCACGGTCCTCGACCTCCACGAGAACTTCCCGGAAGCGGTGATGCAGTACCGGCGCCGCGACACCCTCGCCGAGACGGTGACGTCGACGACGAAGGTCGCCCGGCGGATGTTTCGTCCGAAGCGGCACTGGGACCGCCGTCTCAGGTCGGCGCTCGAGTCGGCCGACGAAACGCTCGCGGTCGTCCCCGAGGCCAGAGACGCGTACCTGTCCGCCGGCGCCGACTCCGAGTCGGTGACCGTCGTTTCGAACACGGTCGATACGGAGTGGTTCGACGCGAACCGAGCCGCCCACCCCGTGCCGGACACGGACGGGTTCGTGCTGACGTACGCGGGAACGCTCTCGGGCGACCATCGCGGCGTGGACACGGCCATCAGATCGCTCGTACCACTGCAGGAGCTCGTTCCGGACGCGAGACTGCGTATCGTCGGCGGTCGGTCGAAGATCATGGCGCGGCTCCAACGCCTCTGTGCGGACCTCGGCGTGGAGTCCGAGGTCGAGTTCACCGGCTGGGTCGACGAGGCGACGTTTCCGAGCCAGATGGCCGCCGCCGACGTCGGTCTCGTCCCGCACCGGGCGAATCCGCACACCGACACGACCGTCCCGCACAAGCTCTTTCAGTACATGGCGGCCGGACTCCCGGTGGTCGCGACCGAGACGACGGCCGTCGCTCGGTGCGTGCGAGACGCCGACGCCGGAATCGTCGTTCCGCCGGAGGACCCGGAGGCGATGGCGGAGGCGGCCGCGTCGCTCGCCGACCCGGAGACCGCGGAGCGACGCGGACGAAACGCCCGTCGGGCCGCCGAATCGACGTACAACTGGGAACGTGACGCGGAGCGTCTCCGCTCCGTCTACGCGGATTTGGGGGCGGCGGTGGCGAGATGACGCGAGCGGACGCGAACGGCGTCGACCCGGCCGCCCGGCGCGAGCCGACGTACGAATCGGTCAACGAAGCGTTCCTGACGCTCGAGACGGATCTCGACCTGTTCGACTGGCGGATCGACGGCGTCCCCGTCTGGGAGCGGATCCGGTTCGACGTGAACAAACGACTGCTCGAGCGGCTGGATGTCCTGGATGCGGCACACGGCCGTGGTGGCGACCGATCCCGACTCGACGCGGCTCGCGATCGGATCGACGCGCTCGTCGACCTCGGACACGCGCTCACGACCCGTCGGCCGTCTCGCTACGGGGACGCGTCGGTGCTCGTCTTCGCGCATCCGCGCCGGAAACGCCGCGAGGACGGCGAGTGGTGGAACGTCCGTTGCGATCCGGTCGTCGCCCGTCTCGACGACGCTCTCGTTTTGGAGAGCCCGCACGGCCACGGCCACCGCCGACCCGCACGGACGGAGCGGCTCGGATACCTCGACGGGATCGAGTACCGGAGCGCGTTCGACCGCCGCTTGGCCGACGGTCAGGCGCTCGGCGCGGCAGACGAGGAGTGGGTCAACCGAGTGAACTCGGCCGTCCGCGATCGGTTCGGAGTCGGCGTCGCCGTCGGAGAGATGGTCTCGTACGCGTTCGAAACCCGGCGACACCGACTCTCCCGGTACGTCGACCTCATCGAACGCGTCGATCCGAACGTCGTCGTCCTCACGGTCAGCTACGGCCACGGGAAAGCCACGCAGATCGAGGCCTGCAAGCGGCTCGGCGTCCCCGTCGTCGAGCTTCAACACGGCGTTATCGACCCGTACCACATGGGATACTCCTACCCCGGGCCCGAACGGACGAAACGGACCTTTCCCGACTACCTGCTCGTGTACGGCACGTTCTGGCGTGACATGGTGTCGTACCCGATCGGTGACGACAGAGTGATCCCGGCCGGCCACCCGTTCATGGAGTCACGGCTGCCCGAACACGACGAGGCCGCGAGGACCGAGCGCCTGGTGTTCGTCTCGCAGGGCTCGATCGGGGACCGACTCTCGCGGTTCGCCGCCGAGCTCGCGGGCGATCCGCGGTTCACCGCCGACATCGTGTACAAGCTCCACCCGGCGGAGACCGCGCGGTACCCGGAGGAGTACCCGTGGCTGGCGGACGCCGACCTTCGGGTCGCCGACGGGTCCGAATCGTCTCTCTACGAGCTGTTCGCCTCGTCGACCGCGCAGGTCGGCGTCTACTCGACGGCCGTCTACGAGGGGCTCAGGTTCGGTCTGCGCACGTACATCGCCGACCTCCCCGGAGCCGTCAAACTCCGACCCCTCGTCGAGGACGGCGTCGCGACCCCGGTCGGGTCGGTCGACGAACTGATCGAGGCGGAGCGGACGGCCGAGGACGGGGTCGCGTTCGAGACGGAGCAGTTCTTCGAACCCAACGCGCTCGAGGGAGTGCCGGCCGCGATCAGACACCTCCGCGACGAGGGGACGGTCGCGACGACGACCGAACCCGACGCGACAGTCGCCGAAAGAGAGCCATGACCGAACTCGCCGAAAGAGAGCCATGACCGAACTCGCCGAAAGAGAGCCATGACCCGAGACGATACGCATCAGACCGCGACGGACGACGAACAGACACGTGACGAGGCGACCGGGGACGTCGGTGTCGGCGAGGCGACCGGAAAGCCGTCTGGCACCGACGAGTCAGCGGATCTGACGGTCAGTATCATTCCCGCCCGAGGCGGCAGCAAGGGGATCGAACGGAAGAACATCGTCCCGTTCCTCGGTGCCCCCCTGTTGACCCACACGGTCGCGCAGTCGATCGACAGCGATCGCGTCGACCGGACATACGTCACGACCGACGACGACGAGATCGCCGCGGTGGCCCGCGAGGCGGGCGCCGAGCGGATCGACAGACCGAGCGAACTCGCCGGCGACCGGTCGCCGACCGAGGACGCGTTGGCACACGCGCTGTCGGTCATACGGACGGAGGGAGTCGATCCCGAAACGATCGTGCTCCTGCAGTGTACGTCGCCACTGCGCCGTCGGAACGACATCGACGAGGCGGTCGGTCTCGTGGAGGAGTCGGGATACGACTCCGCGCTCAGCGTCTGTCGGGACCACGGCTTCTACTGGCGCGACGGGGATCCCGGGGCGGAGCCCGTAAACTACGACCCGGCGAACCGGGCGATGCGCCAGGAGCTGGACGCCCGGTATCGGGAGAACGGCTCGATCTACGTGGTGCGGACCGAGGTGTTCGAACGCGAGCGGTGTCGACTCGGCGGGGAGATCGGTCTTCACGTGATGCCCGAACGGCTGAGCCTCGAGATCGACACGCCCGCCGACCTCGAACTGGTCGAACTGATCGGTCGCGAGACCGAGTTTCACTCGGAGTACGCCGATGTCTGATCCCCCGTCTGTCGGGAGTACCGACGGCCCCAGCGTCTACTTCGTCAACGACACGACGACCAGTAGCAACTGGGGCTGTCGGGGCACGACCCGCGCGCTGCGGTCCTTGGTCGAGGCGACGGACGCGACGATCGAGCGAACGGCGTACCTCGACGACCTGCACCGGAACGAGCGTCTCCTCGCCCGCCTCCCGGGGGTCACCGACTGGATGGCCGACGTCGCCGTCGACGTGACCGGAGCGCGGGAGCGGACGCTCCGCGGCATCCGGGCGGTTACCGGAGCGGACCGACGCGACGCCTGGAAGCGGTACGAGTCGTTGACGAGCCGGTGGGACGCCGTGCCGCTCACCGTCGACGAGTACGACGCCGCCGCACGGCGCGTCCTCGACGGCGAGCTGCTGACCGAACACCGAGACGCGATCCGGGCGTGTGACATCGTCGTCATCAACGGCGAAGGGAGCATCTACGACCGGCGACGAAAGGGACGAGTCCTGCTTTTCTTGGCGTATCTCGCGGCGGAGCACATGGACACCGAGTGCGTCCTCGTCAACCACACGGCGGACGTGAGCGATCCGCTCGTCCGCGAGGCGGCGGCGACCGTGTATCCGCTCTTGGACGACGTCGTCTTTCGGGAACCTCGGTCTGCCCGCGCGTGCGAAGCGTTGCTGCCGGGGGACGTCGAAGACCACTTGGGAGCCGACGCCGCGTTCCGTCACCGGCCGATCGACGACCGCGAGGCGTGGTGTCGTGTCGTCGAGCGCGACGGCTACTTCAGCGTCTGGCCGGACTCGGCCGAGCGTGTCGATCCAAGCGAGCCGTACGTCTGCGTCGGCGGGAGCTCGATATACCGCCGACCGGACCGTCCGGAGTACGACCCCGTTCCCGCGTTCGTTTCGGTGTGTCAACGTCTCGAACGTGACGTTGCGCCGGTCGTGTTGACGGCGTCGTGTTCGACCGACGCCGAGATCATGCGTCCGGTCGCTGCGGAGTTGGGACTCCCGCTCGTCGGACCTCGAACGCCGGTCACGCAGGCGATCGATCTGCTCGGCAACGCGACCGTGTACGTCGGCGGACGGTGGCATCCAAGCGTCTACGCGGCGACCGGAGGGACGCCAGTCGTCACCCTCACCGCGAACACGTACAAGACCGAGGGGATCGTCGAACACCTCGGGCTCGACGCGCCGACGTTCGACGCGCTCGCGCTTCACGCCGAAGTGGACCGCATCGTCGACCTCGTCGCGGAGTACGCCGACGCGGGAGCGCCGCTCCGCGAGCGTCTCGCAGATCGGGCGGCGGCGCTCGCGACGGTCGCGACGCGAAACGTTCGGCACCTACCGGGAAGCGACAACCTGTCCGAGTTTACCGACGAGTGAAACGGGTGGCGGACGCGGCGATCACTCGAAGAGCGAGCGCATCCGTCGGGCGATGGGGTCCGGAACGGCCGAACGGACCGGACGCGGTGCGACTCGTCGAGTCAGGCGGAGTAGATGGTTCGGCCGTCGAAACCGCTCGTAACAGGCGCGCTCGTACTCTCGGTCCGCCTCGACCGCCGGCGGCGACTCCAAGGGGAACTCGAGTTCGTTCCGCGGGAGCGCCGCCAGCGGAGACTCCGGATCGGTCGTGTGTACCGCCCGATCGTCGAACCCGACGTTGGAGACGAGGTTCCGAGAGGGCACCGCGCAGTACCCCTCGTTGGCGAGCACGGCGAACCGCCACCGCCGACTCCACGAGGGCGAGATCCCCTCGTAGCTCCGGTCGAACCGCCGGCGGTAGTACCGGTAACGCTCTGGGTCGTCGAGATGCGACCGGATCCGCTCTCGCACCGTCAGCTCCGTCCACGCCTCCATCTCGGGGTCGTACTGCGTCCACGCGTCGCGCCAGGTCGCCCATCCCCACACCCCCTGGAACGTCACGAAGTGATACGCCCCCCGGTCTGGCCGCCAGGACCCGAGCCTGTTCGTTCCGTTTATCGCCATCACCCGCTCGTCGTCACGGTACCGGTCCAACAGCGTCTCACAGAATCGGAAGAAATCGGGCGACGGAACCGTGTCGTCTTCGAGGACGATCGCCTCGGGGACCGAGTCGAACACCCAGTCGAGCCCCTCGTACACGGCGGCCGGGAGCCCGCGGTTCTCATCGCGGTAGAGCCGATGTACCGGGCAGTTCCAGTCGGCCCGCTCGACGAGTAGCCGGACTTCCATGCAGCGTTCCGTGTCCTTGTGCCGGTCCGATCGAGGACCGTCGGCGACGACGTACACCGCCGGTGGGTCCGCCTCGACGATGCGTTCGATCACGCGTTCCGTGGTGTCCGGGCGGTTGTACGCGAACAGCGCGACCGGCGTCGTCAGCGATTCCGCGCTCATAAGTACCGGCGCTCGACCGCCGTCTTCACGCGTCGCGGGACGACCGAAAACAGCTCCTCGGGGACCGCCGTGAGCGCGTTCTCCAACGGGTTCTCCCGGCGGTACCGGTCGAACAATCGCCGCTCGAACTCGCGGTCCGGAATGACGGTCCGGCGACGTTCGAGCGGGAACGAGAGCTCGTGGCGGGGGAGGTTCGCCAGCGGCGAATCCGGGTTCGTAGCGTAGTGGCCTCGGTCGTCGAAGCCGATGTTCGACACGAGGTTCTTGGCCGGCACGGCGGACAGCCCGCCGTTGCGGAACATCGCGAACCGCCACGCCCGACTCCACCCCGTCACCCCCCCTTCGGCCAGCGAGTCGAACAGGTCGCGGTGGTACTCGAACCGCTCATCGTCGGCGACGTGGTCTCGGATCCGACGACGGACCTCCGGGTCGTCCCACTCCGGGACGTCGGGGTCGTACTCGTCCCACGCGTCGCTCCACGATGCCCATCCCCAGACGTCCTGCCACGTCACGAAGTGATAGCTCTGCGTTCCCGCCTTCCACGTGCGGAGCCGGTTCGTCCCGTTTATCGACATCACCCGGTTATCACCCCGGTATCGGTCCAACAGCGTCTCACAGAACCGAAAGAAAGCGGTGTTCGGAAGGGTGTCGTCTTCGAGGACGATCGCCTCGGGAACAGCGTCGAACACCCAGTCGAGCCCCTCGTACACGCTGCGGGGTAACCCGAGATTTCCGTCGCGAAACGTCGTGTACACCTCACAAGGCCAGTCGACCTGACTGACGATCGAACGCACTTCGCGGCAGCGGGCCTCGTCTTCCGGATGCCCCTCGCGCGGACCGTCGGCGACGACGAACAGCTTCGGCGGCTCGACTGCTCGAATCCGGTCGAACACGCGACGCGTCGTGTCGGGGCGATTGAACGCGAACAGCGCCACCGGCGTCGTCAGCCTCCACATAGATCTGTGATGCGATGAGGGCGCACTTAATTACCCATCGACAAACGCGGTCGGCGTCGACACGCGGGACGAAAAACGCCCGATTCGGGCGTTTCGGAGACCGATCGAGACCGACGGCTTCGTCGACGCGCTCTGACTGGTAATAACGCCGACTAATCGCGATAGGATGGCCATTACATTATCGAAAAACCTCGTAGGATACGTCAACATGGAGCACGAGACCGCCGAAAACGCGAGGGGTGGCGACGACGGCCGACAGAGCCGACGAACCGTCCTTCGAACGATAGGCGCGGTCGGCGCAGTCGGTACCGTCGGGACGTTCGGTGCCGGCACGGCGGCTGGTCGCGGCAACGGGGGAGGCAACGGAAGCGGGAACGGAAACGGAAACGGCAACGGAAACGGGAACGGAGGCGCGGGTGTCGGACCGCCCGAAAAGTGTGACTGTGACGACGCCGAGTTCATCGCAAAGTACGACTTCGACGACGAAACGTGTGAATTCGTGCTGGCAGAGGGCGAGGACGTCGTCGATCTCTCCGTCTCGGCGGTCAAGGACGGCGACGACTGCGAGCCGATCGCCGTCGACTACGAGAGCACGAAGTACGTGCTCCGTGAGATCTGTGCGTTCGGCGGGCGGGATACGGACTCGGCCGATGACATCGACCCAGCGAGCGGTACCTTCGAGTCGGATCTGGAAAATCCCGGCGGACAGCAAGCCGCGATCAGCAACGTGACGTTCTGTGGAACCACCTGCGTTCAACTCGATCTGGTCGGCGGCGAGCCGATAGAGCAGTTCCCCGACGAGGACAGCGGCTATTCCGATGAAGGACGGCTGCTTGACTTCCTGTTCGCGTGTGCCGACGATGCGGAGATCTCAAGCGGAAATCGTGGCAGCGGAACCGACGTCAAGGAGGTCGACGGTGAAAGGTGCGAGTTCTC
>CAZNOA010000007.1:22896-25341 GCA_964574565.1 uncultured Halobellus sp.
ATCGTGGCAGCGGAACCGACGTCAAGGAGGTCGACGGTGAAAGGTGCGAGTTCTCGTGGGACACGTTCCAGTTCGATCCGGATGGGAGTACGGCAAGCGCTGAGATCGAACTCTCCGAGCGGGACGACAACCCCGAGGAGTGCGTGGCGTCGCTGGTCGCCTACCGCCTTCCACCGGGCGCCGAGGAGGATCCGAACCCGCTTCCGGAACAGGAGTTGCTCGATGCGGTTACAGTAACGCTGTCGAAGGGTGAGCCGGAGGCGCTCGACGTAGATCTCGATCTGCGTATCTAATCTCGGACGCGATCCGATCGGAGTTCCCTCTGAGCGGTTCGAGCAGCGATCCGGTCGAACGGTGCGGTCGAATCACGTCCAGCATGACCGAGTGACCGCGATAGGTGATACGGGTAGGACGAACCGACCGAACAGATCGGGAGCGCAGTCGGGGGATACGTCATGTTGAGGCATCTCCGAAACGGACTCAGACGGCTCACCCAAGACGGGCCGCGAGCGACGTACGACGCGGCAAGACGGGAGCTCGAACCGGCGTTTTACGAGCGCGTGTATCTCCCAGCGATCGAGCGATCGCCCGGCCTCGTTGGATCGGTTTGCCGTCGCCATCCGCGATTCTCGGACGCGGACCCGTTCGAACTGCGGTGGGTGGACCCGTCCCGGATTCGGGAGGTCGGCGACAAACGCCTGCCGATATACCTGGGGCAGCTGCGGTCGGGCGACTGGGATCGCCGTCACGAACCGTTCGAAGACCGGTGGGCCGCGCGCGGTGTCGCCGCGTACCTCGAGCGCGGGGACGACAGCGTCCTTCGCGAACACTACTACGAACACCGCGCCCCGTACAACGACATCGAGGACGCGTCTTTCGAGGAGCGGCTCGCCGAGATCGACGCGTTGTGCGACTCGCTTGGTGAACACGGGTACCGATCGCGTCGACAACAACTGATCGACGGGACGCTGCCGGCGGAGACTCACGAGTCGGTGTTGTTCCCGGTCGAACTCGACGAGATCATCGTCAACATCGGTCGAAACGGAGAGCTGCAGCGACTGTACAACGGACAGCATCGGTTGGCGATCGCCAATCACCTTGACCTCGACGCGGTAGCCGTCCTCGTCGCCCGTCGCCACCCCGAATGGCAGGCCGTGCGAGACGAGACCCGAGAGCGCGGGGGGCTCCCCCCCGGCGTGGACTCCGATATCGGAGAGCATCCGGATCTGTGTGACCTCCGTGACGACGACGGTCTGCGTCGACGGTGACGGGTCCAATCGGCGACGCCGACGAACCCGAGACGAGACCGTGATGTTCCGGTGTGAGGCGCGGGGTGATTCCGACCGCGATGTGTAGATCAGCTGTCAAACGTTCGCGGTGTAAAGAACGGATTACCCGAATCCGTGTCGCTTCCGGGTATCCGCGTTCTTCCATAGATCACAGTTAACAAAGTTCATTACCGGGAATTGAAAACTGCTACCGCGATGATAGTGAGATTTTGAATGTCAGACGAAAAAGCAACCACGCTCTCGGAGGACGATGCGTTCGACATACTGAGCAGCGACCGGCGGCGGTTCGTGATCCAGCGATTACACGAGGCGTCCGGACCGGTCGAGCTCAACGACCTCGCGATGTCGCTGGCCGCCGAGGAGAACGGCGTTCCCACCGACGAACTGACCGCCAAGGAGCGGAAGCGCATGTACGTCTCGTTGTACCAGACGCACGTGCCCAAGCTGGCCGAGGCGGACGCGGTTACGTACGATCAAGAGGCGGGAACCGTTTCCCCGACTCCGCGCACGTCTGACCTCGTCGCGTATCTACACGATTCGTCCGAACGACGGCCGTGGGCACTCGTCTACGGCGCGTTCGGAGTCGTCGGCGTCTTCGTCTACCTCCTGCTCACCGCGGTCCAGGCGTCGAGTATCGTCGGCGTCTACGTCGGAATCACTCTGTTCGCGTTTCTCACGCTACTGAGCCTGTTTCACCACCGATACGTTACCGGCCCCGCCGCAAAGTGAGAGACCCGGCTGTAAATCGAGGCCGGCGTACTGTGAACTCCCGACCGCTTGTAGCCGGGTTTCCGGGACGGCTGTGTCAGGCCGGGCCGGTGACGACGACGTCGCCGTCTCCGAACACCGTGACTCGGCAGCTCAAAAAGCGAAACGTGAAGCTGACCTCCGTCGAACTGCCATCGACGAGTCGCTTGAGGGCGTCGGTGTCGACGACATCGTTCAGACGAGGCGTCATCTGGCTCGGATCCGTTCCCGTCGCGCTCGACACTTCCTCGACGATGGCGATGCAGACAGACTCCTGCTCATCAGTTTCGAATGACTTCGCTCGGATTCCTGACTTCTCCGGTTTGTGTGTGGTGTGCTCTGACATACACTTCGCTCCAACAGATCAGATTGACCGCTGTAACGTATTAAAACTTTAAATTATCTGATA
>CAZNOA010000008.1:0-24723 GCA_964574565.1 uncultured Halobellus sp.
GCGTCGGCTGGGTGACGTACCCCGGCTTCGAAGATCACCCGAGCCACGAGAACGCCGCCGAGTACCTCGACGGCTACGGCGGGATGGTCACCTTCGGCGTCGACGGCGGCTACGAGGCCGCGAAGGCGCTGTGTGAGTCGGTCGACCTGACGAGCTTCCTCGCGAACATCGGCGACGCGAAGACGCTCGTCATCCACCCCGCCTCCACGACGCACGCACAGATGGAGCCGGAGCAGCAGCGACTCGCCGGCGTCTTCCCCGACATGCTCCGGCTCTCGGTCGGCATCGAAGACGTCTCCGACGTGATCGACGATCTCGACGCGGGGTTGGCCGCTGACACGAGCGGGAACTCGGAGGTGCAGACCGAATGAGCTCCGTTCCGTCCGACGACGGGATCGCTTCGCTCGGCGAGTTCGAGTTCGAGTGCGGACAGGCGGTCCCGAACCTGGAGGTCGCCTACGAGACGCACGGCGAGTTCGACGGCGACAACGTCGTGCTGATCTGTCACGCGCTCACCGGCAGCCAGAACGTCGCCCAGTCGCCGACGCCGGAGCGGGACGCCGGACAGGCCGGACAGGCCCGCGCGTGGTGGGACGACATCGTCGGCCCCGGGAAGGCGATCGACACGACCGAGTACTACGTCGTCTGCGCGAACGTTCCGGGCTCCTGTTACGGCACCACCGGTCCGGCGACCGGGCGCCCGGCCGGACTCGACCTCGCGGACGAACCCGACCACGACCGGTGGGGAACCGCCTTCCCGCCGGTACAGGTCGAAGACTGGACGCGCGCGCAGCGCCGCCTGCTCGACCACCTCGGGGTCGGACGGCTCCGGGCAGTCGTCGGCGGGAGCGTCGGCGGGATGAACGTCTTGGAGTGGGCGAAGCGGTACCCGGACGACGTCGACCGGATCGCCGCGATCGCGACCGCCGGCCGCCTCGACGCACAGTGTCTCGCGCTCGACGCGGTCGCCCGCCGCGCGATCCGCGCGGACCCGAACTGGAACGGCGGCGACTACTACGGCGATGACCGGCCGTCGCCGGACGAGGGGCTCGCGCTGGCCAGACAGATCGGTCACATCATGTACCTCTCGAAGGCGTCGATGGAGCGCAAGTTCGGCCGCCGGTCGGCCGGACGCGACTCGCTGACCCGCGAGGACGGTGATCTCGGCCTGCCGCCGGAGCCGACGGCGGCGTTCTTCCCCTACCGCGAAGTGGAATCGTACCTCGATTATCAGGCGGAGGGGTTCAGCGAACGGTTCGACGCGAACAGCTACCTCTACCTCACGCGCGCCATGGACGAGTACGACCTCTCCGCGGGTCACGGCACCGACGCCGACGCGATCGCGGCGTACGAGGGCGAGGCGCTGCTGATGAGTTTCACCGCCGACTGGCATTTCACCGTCGAGCAGTCGTCGTCGCTGGCGACCGCCTTCCGCGACCGCGACGTGCCCGTGGCACACCACGTGATCGACTCCGACCACGGGCACGACGCGTTCCTCGTGGAGCCCGAACACGTCGGCCCGCCGCTGCGGGATTTCCTCGCCGACGGAATCGAGGGCAGAGCGGTCTCCGACGACGGCGGCGACGAGACGGACTCCGCACGTCCCGAATCGGAACACGCGCCCGTTCACGCGAGCCTCTTTCAGGGATAGCGGCCGGTTTTGATCGGCTTTCTATCGACTCGGGACCACCGTCCCCGTGGAGTCGGCTGCGCGGAGGCGACCGCCGGGGACGCCGCGGCGTCGAACAAAACGATCGATCATGGTAATTTTCATACCGCTCCGCTCCGTGGTGTGTGAGGTATGCCAGGTGGACACCCCCAGACGCTCCGGTCGTTCCTGTGGCGCGCGAAACGACTACACCCCGACACGGAGATCGTTTCCCGGACGCACGAGGGGCGGACGCGGCACACGTACGCCGAGTACGGCGACCGCACGGCACGGCTCGCGAACGCGCTCGACGAACACGGCATCGAGCGCGGCGACAGGGTCGCGACGTTCTGTTGGAACCACACCCGTCACTTCGAGACGTACTTCGGCGTCCCGAACACCGGCGCGCAGCTCCACACGATCAACCCGCTGCTGCCGGACGAACACATCCGGCACATCGTCGACGACGCCGACGACGAGCTACTCTTCGTCGACCCGTCGCTCGCGGGGAAGCTCGCCGCGGCGGCCGAGGACGCCGAGGCGTTCGCCGACGTCGACTTCGTCGTGATGGGCTCGACGGAGATCGACGAGCTCGACGCCGTCCCCTACGAGGCGTTCATCGCCGGGCGGCCGACCGACTACGATTGGCCCGATCTCGACGGCGACCAGCCCGCCGGCCTCTGTTACACCTCCGGCACCACGGGGAAGCCGAAGGGGGTGGAGTACACCCAGTCGATGCTGTGGAGCCACACGATGGCCTCTCAGACGCCGCAGGGGATCCCGATGGCTGACTCCGACGTCGTCATGCCAGTCGTCCCCATGTTCCACGTCAACGCGTGGGGGATGCCGTTCACCGCGACCGCGGCGGGCGCGAAACACGTGTATCCCGGCCCGTCTCCGGACCCGTCCGACCTCGTGGCGCTGATCGAAGAAGAGGGCGTAACCATCTCCGCGGGCGTCCCGACGGTGTGGCTCGGTCTCCGCGAGTACATCGCCGACGGGAACGAGGTCGACCTCTCGGCGCTCGACACCGTGATCGTCGGCGGCGCGGCCGCCCCGCAGTCATTGATCGAGTGGTACGACGACCGGGGCGTCGAGCTGCTTCACGCGTGGGGAATGACCGAGCTGTCGCCGATCGGGACCGTCTCCCACCTCACCGACGAACTCCGCGACGCCGAGTACCAGACGCAGGTGGATAAGCGGTCGAAACAGGGGCTCGTCGTCCCGGGCTTGGAGTTCGAGGTGATAGACGAGGACGGCGAGGAGATCCCGTGGGACGGCGAGGCGTTCGGCGAGCTCCGGATCCGCGGGCCGTGGGTCACCAAGGAGTACTTCAAACGGCCGGCGGCGAACGAGGCGGAGTTCGTCGACGGGTGGTTGAAAACGGGCGACGTGGTCACCGTCGACGAGGACGGATACATCCAGCTCGTCGACCGGACGAAGGACGTGATCAAGTCGGGCGGCGAGTGGATCTCCAGCGTTGAGTTGGAGAACGCGATTATGGCGTACGACGGCGTGAGCGAAGCGACCGTCATCGGCGTTCCTCACGAGCGCTGGCAGGAGCGACCGGTCGCGTTCGTCGTCGCGGCCGACGGCGTCGACCGCGAGGCGCTCGTCGACGAGATCGAGGCCGGCCTCCGCGAGGAGTACCCGAAGTGGTGGGTGCCGGACGCGGTGGAGTTCATCGACGAGGTGCCGAAGACCGCCACCGGGAAGTTCTCGAAGAAGGACCTCCGCGAGCGGTACGCCGACCAGTCGCTCGTCGAGGGTTCCGTGCCGGAGGAAGACGCGCCCGAACAGGCGTAGCACCGGCCTCGAACCGGACCGGATAAGGCGGGCTCGCCGACGTTCACTCGTCGCGGTCGCCGACGATCCACTTGTGCGAGTAGCTCTCGCCGCACGTACAGTGAGCATACGCGTGAACCACGTCGCCCTCGGCGTAGAGCCCGCCGACCTCCTCGTTTTGCGCCTCCGCGAACGCGAATATGAACCTGATGGCGTGGTCGTCGCCGTCGCGGTCCCCGTTGCTGTCGTCGTCTTCTGCTTCCTTATCATCTGCGAACGGACACGTCCCCTCGTCGAGCGATCGGGCGATCGTTCCCTCGGCGCCCATCGCGGTCTTCGCGAACTCCATCGCGCCCATTCCCGTGCCGGCCTCGAACGCGGACCGACCGGTCTCGCCGTCGAGGATCAGCCGCACGCCGCCGTCTGTCTCGGTGCCGACGTTCCGGAGCCGGGAGTCGTCGTCGAGGTACGCGTCGCTCACGTAGAAGACCACGTCGTCGAGCCGCTCGCCGGCGAGGAACTCGTCGAGTTTGCTCATGCCGGTCGGACGCGCGTGAGCGGTAAAAGGGAAGCGAGTCGACGCCGGCGGGAACGGGAAACGAGTCGATGCCGGCGGGAACGGGAAGCGAGCCGCGCCGATCCCGATCGCATCCGAGATCAACGCGGCTGGAATCGGAGTAACAATTATTAGGAACCGCAGAGATCAGTTGCGTGATGAGTCCGCGCAACCCGTCCAGAGACCGGCTCGCAGAGTGGGCACAGCTGGTCGACGAGGACGTCCCGGAGGAGTTCCGAGAGGAGCGATCCGGCGACCGATAACTTTCACCGCGCTTCGCGAAGGCTTTAGGCCGATGGCGGCGTAGTCCCGCCGATGGCGACCGAGGCCGCCGGAATCGACCGATCCCTGCTCGTCGACGACTTTCTCCAGCGACGTCGTTACCAGCTCGAACTGGCCGACGCCGCGGCCGACGACCACACCCTCGTCTGTCTGCCGACCGGCCTCGGCAAGACGACCGTGAGCCTGCTCGTCACCGCCGAACGCCTCCACGAAGTCGGCGGGAAGGCGCTCTTTTTAGCGCCCACCAAACCCCTCGTACAACAGCACGCCGACTTCTACCGCGAGGCGCTGACGATCCCGGACGACGAGATCGTCGTGTTCACCGGAGACGTGAAACCGGACGACCGCGCCGCGGTCTGGAACGACGCCCGAATCGTGATCGCGACCCCGCAGGTCGTCGAGAACGATCTCGTCGGCAACCGAATCTCGCTTCGGGACGTGACCCATCTCACCTTCGACGAGTGTCACCGCGCGACCGGCGACTACGCGTACGTGTACATCGCCGAGCGCTACCACGCCGACGCGGCGAATCCGCTCGTCACCGGGATGTCGGCCTCGCCCGGCGGCGACACCGAGGAGATCGAGACGGTCTGTGAGAACCTCGGCCTCCGGAACGTCGAGGTGATGACCGAGGAGGACGCCGACGTCGACGAGTACACCCACGACACCGACGTGCGGTGGGAGCAGGTCACCCTCCCGGACGAGGTGCTCGCGATCCGCGACGCGCTCAACGAGGTTATCACGGACCGGTTAGCGACGCTCAAGCAGCTGGGCGTCACCGACAAGACGAGCCCGGACCTCTCCCAGCGCGACCTCAACGAGATGCGCGGGAAGCTCAAGCAGATGATGGACAACGACCAGTCGGACGGGTACAAGGGGATGAGTACCCACGCGGAGGTGATGAAGCTCCGCCGCGCCACCGAGCTCGTCGAGACGCAGTCGGTGGAGTCGGTCCGCCGCTACTTCGAGCGCCAGCGCGAGGCCGCCCGCTCGTCGGGCGCGTCGAAGGCGAGCCAGCGGATGGTCGCCGACCCGAAGGTCCGTGAGGCGATGCGACAGGCCGAGTCGTTCGACGGGCTCCACCCGAAGTTCTCGAAGGCCCGGATACTGCTCGCGGAGACGCTCGGCATCAACGGCGGCGAGCGCGCGATCCTCTTTACGGAGTCCAGAGACACCGCCGAGGCGCTCGTGGAGTTCCTCTCGACCAGCTTCGACGTCCGGAAGTTCGTCGGACAGGGCGACAAGGAGGGCTCCGACGGAATGAGCCAGAAACAGCAGCAGCAGACGCTTCAGGAGTTCAAAGACGGCGAGTTCGAGGTGCTCGTCTCCACGTCGGTCGCGGAGGAGGGGCTCGACGTGCCCGAGGTCGACCTCGTCTGTTTCTACGAACCAGTCCCCACCGCGATCCGCTCGATCCAGCGCAAGGGCCGGACCGGCCGACAGGCGGAGGGACAGGTCGTCGTCCTGATGGCCGAGGACACCCGCGACGAGGCGTTCTTCTGGATCTCTCGACGACGCGAGAAGAAGATGAACAACCAGCTCGCCGAGCTGAAAGCCGCCACCGACGACATCGAGGAGCGCGTCGACGACGGACAGGCCGGACTGGACGCGTTTACCGACGGTAACGAGACAGACGATCCTGCGGGTGCGGGAGACGGCAACGCGGCTGGTGCAGAAGACGGTGATCGGGCGGCCACGGACGCAGGCGACGACGCCGCCGCGGACGACGCCGCCGCGGACGACGCCGCTGCGGACGACGTCCCGGACGCCGACGCCGGACTCACCGACTTCGCCGCGGAGGCGGGGGTCGGCGAGCGAGACGACAAGGGGGACCCCGACACCGCATCCGACGACGACGCGGTCGTCGCGACCGCCGGCGTCGACGACGGCGTCGAGATCGTGGTCGACCAGCGCGAGCTCGACTCCTCGATCGCCAAGGACTTGTCGACCCGCGACGGGCTCGTCACCCGGCTCGAGACGCTGGCAGTCGGCGACTACGTGCTCTCCGACCGCGTCGCCGTCGAGCGGAAGTCGGCGGCCGACTTCGTCGACTCGATGCTCGACGCCGACCGGTCGCTGTTCGAGCAGGTCGGCGAGCTCTCGCGGGCGTACGCCCGACCCGTGATGATCGTCGAGGGAACGAACCTCTACGGGCAGCGCGACATCGACCCGAACGCGATCCGCGGTGCACTCTCGTCGCTCGCGGTCGACTTCGACGTGAGCGTGCTCCGGACGGAAGGCGAGACCGACACGACGGAGCTGCTCGCGACCATCGCCAAGCGCGAACAGGAGACGCGCGACCGCGAAGTGAGCGTTCACGGCGAGAAGACGACGAAGACCCGCGCCGAACAGCAGGAGTACGTCGTCTCGTCGATCGCCGACATCGGCCCGGTCACGGCCCGGTCGCTGCTGGAGCACTTCGGTACGGTCGAGGCCGTGATGACCGCCCCCGAGGACGACCTGCTCGACGTCGACGGGGTGGGGTCGGTGACGGCCGAGCGGATCCGCGAGGTCGTCGGGAGCGAGTACGAGTAAACGCGGTTTCGGTAGCATGATCGTGGCCGATGCGGCTGTTATGGACGGTAGACCAAGCAGGCTACCAGTTCAGTCGAAACGCCGGTAGCAGTACGCGACACTCCGTAGCGATATATATCAGACATAGCAGCGTATTTACTGAAGACGGGCGCTCACCCGGTAGTGGTACCAAAACAGAACTCCAGAACGGAAACAAAACTCCAGAACGGAACCACATCAAACATCAGATTTATAAATAATGGCGTAAATACCATCATTGTTAATAATGAATGAAGCCAACCGACCGACGGGGAGCGGCTCAGCATCTCGTCGACGAGTTCTCAGGTACGCGGGTGGCGGAGTATCGGCCGGCTCACTCGCGATGATCGCTGGCTGTTCGGACGACGACGGAGACGGAGGCACTGAAGTCACCGGCGAAGGCGAAGTCGAGGGGGCCGACGTCGAGATCGAGTTCTGGCACGGGTTGGGCGGTGACCTCGGCCAGATGGTCGCTGATCTCGCTGACGACTTCAGCGAGCAGTCGGAGACGATCACGGTCACGGCGATCGAACAGGGAACGTATCGGGAGACGATGAACCAGACGATCAACGCCGTGCGGGCGGGGAATCCCCCCGGACTCGCACAGGTGTTCGAAGTCGGAACGAAACAAGCGTTCGATAGCGGTGCGTTCGTCCCAGTCGAGGAGTTAATTCCGGAAGAGCAGCTCGAACTCGACAACTTCGTGGATTCGGTGCTCAACTACTACCGGGTCGACGGCCAGCTCAACTCGATGCCGTTTAACTCGTCGAACGCGCTGATGATGTACAACAAAGACGCGTTCGAAGAGGCGGGTCTCGATCCCGAATCTCCGCCGGAGTCGTTCCAAGAGGTCCTCGATTACTCCGAGGATCTGATGGATGCAGGATACAATTACGGGATCACGTGGCCGAACCACTCGTGGTTCGTTGAGCAGTGGTTCGCGCTCCAGAACCAACCGTTCGTGAACAACGAGAACGGCCGCGACGGCGACCCCACGGAGTCGAACATTAACTCAGACGCGGGGATGAACGTCTTCGAGTGGTGGCAGGAGCTCAACGAGATGGACGCGTACCTCTCGACCGGTATCGAAGCGTGGGGCGAAGCCCAACAGGGCTTCTTCACCCAGGAGGCGCCGATGGTGCTGTACTCTACCTCCAGTATCAACCCCATGCTGCAGGGCGCGGCCGATAACGACTTCGAAGCCGCGGCCGCACGGATCCCGTCTCCCGGGGGCGAACGCGCCGGCGTTACGATCGGCGGCGGATCGGTGTGGGTCCCGGCCGGTCAAGACGACGAGGAACAACAGGCAGCCGCGGAGTTCCTGCTGTGGCTCACGCAGCCCGAACAGCAGGAGCGATGGCACCGTGGAACGGGATACTTCCCGGTTCGTGAGGAGGCTATCGAAAACCTCGAATCCGAGGGGTTCTACGACGAAAACCCGGACTTCCGCGTCGCGCTTGACCAGCTGCGGGAGGGCCAAGACACGCCGGCGACTCGGGGTGCGCTCATGGGACCGTTCCTCGACGCGCGGACGACCGTCGCCGAGTCGGCCGTCTCAGTGCTTAACGGGGATCCGATCGACGAGGTGCTCGACGACGCGGCTGAAGACATCCGAGAGGCACTCGAAGACTACAGCGAACGGCAGCAGTAGTCGAGAGTGAAACTCACGGGCACGCGTTTCAACTAGCATTTGAACCGATTGGGGATGCGGCCGAAACGAGGTTACGGGTAGTCCGTTCAAAATGACAACACAGACACACACGTTGGCGGAGGCGATCGATGGCTGAGTCGCATGCAAGGGCGGTTTTTAAAAGTCGTAAAGCGGCGGCGCTACTGCTACTGCCCACGGTTGCGGTATGCTTGATATTCCTCTACTACCCCGCGATCGACACGTTCAGGCTGAGTCTCTATCAGACGACACTCGTCGACGAGACGTTCGCGGGACTGTACAACTACGAGCGGATGTTCGCGTCGGAACGGTACCGAAACAGCGTCTTCGTCACGTTCGCGTTCGGCGGTGTCGTCGTCTTCGGGACCATGCTGATCGCGCTCTGGATCGCGTTTATGATGTACGAGGTGAACCGCTGGACGTCGGTATATCTCATCACGGCGATCTGGCCGTACGCGCTTCCCCCTGCCGTGGCGGGGCTCGTGCTGTTGTTCCTCTTCCAGCCGGACCTCGGTATCTTCACCTACTATCTCAGGGCTGTCGGCTCCGTGTTCGGGCTCGATATCCGATTTAATTGGCGGCAGAACGGAATACTTGCGTTCACAGTCGTCTCGATCGCCGCGATCTGGAAACAGCTGGGTTACAACATCATCTTCATGATCGCCGCGATGAACAACATTCCGGACACTATCGATGAGGCGGCCGAACTCGACGGAATCAGCCGATTCAACCGACTGTTCCGGATCTACGTTCCGCTGATGTCTCCAACGCTCGTCTTCCTGATCGTCATCAACACGATCTATGCGTTCTTCGCGACGTTCCCGCTGATCGACTTGATGACCAGCGGCGGACCGGGAGGTGCGACGAACATCCTGATTTACAACCTCTACATCGAGGCGTTCGAGAACTTCAACCTCGGCTACGCATCAGCGCAATCGCTCGTGCTGTTCTTGCTCGTTGGCGTGTTGATGTACGTACAGCTTCGCATATCGGACCGATACGCACACTACGGGTGATCTAGATGGCCGAACCAACAGCAACCGACTCCACGACAGGAGACGAAAACGGCACTTCGTCGACACAAGGCGTATCCCGGTCCGTTCGAGATCGCCTTCCCGACCAGTTGTTGATGCACGTAGGACTGATCCTTTCGATAGGGCTCATGGCGCTCCCACTCGTGCTCGCTGCGATCATGAGCACCCAGTCGGTGGCCGAAATCTACGATGTCACGGATCTTGCCATCGGCAGCGACGCCTACAACAACTACTACCGCGTGATGACGGACTTCAATATGTGGACGTATCTAGTCAACTCGACTATCATGGCGCTCGTCATCGTCGTCGGGAAAGTGGGTATCTCCCTGCTCGCAGCACTCGCACTCGTCTACTACGACTTCCCGTACAAGAACGCGATGTTCATGTTCGTGCTATTCACGCTAATGCTACCGGTGCCGGTCCGTATCGTTCCTCTCTTCGAACTGATGGTAACGCTTGACTGGACGGACAGCATGCTCGCCATCACGATGCCGTACTTGGCGAGCGCGACCGCTGTATTCCTGTTTCGGCAGCACTTCATGGCGATCCCCGAGTCAATCTCCGAGGCCGCAAAACTCGATGATGTCGGTGGGCTGGCGTTCCTGTGGTACGTCCTGATCCCGATGTCGAAGGGAATGATCGCCGGGATATCGGTGATCACGTACATTTACGCGTGGAATCAGTATCTATGGCCGCTCGCTATCATCAGCAGTCAAGACCAGCAGGTCGTCCAAGTCGGTCTCAAAAGCCTCGAGGGAACGGCTGCCGCCGGTCAGATAGAATGGGGGTTGATCATGGCTGGAGCGGTCATCGCGCTACTCCCGCCGCTCGTCGTCCTAATCGTGTTACACAAACCCCTGCTCGAAACATTCGGACTTCAACAAAAATAGACAGATGGCAACAATTCAACTCACTGATGTTGTGAAACGGTTCGACGATATCGTCGCAGTAAACGGGATCGACCTCACGGTCCGCGACGGCGAATTCATCGTCATCGTCGGCCCGTCCGGCTGTGGAAAGAGTACGACCCTACGGCTCGTCTCCGGACTAGAGTCGGTGACGAGCGGCACCATCGAGATTGGCGATCGCGACGTTACCGGGCTCGAGCCCAGCGAGCGCGACATCTCGATGGTGTTCCAAAACTACGCGCTGTATCCACACATGACCGCCAAGCGGAACATGACGTTCGGAATGAAATCTGCGGGGTCGTTCTCGGACGACGAGATCGAAGACAGAGCCATGGAAGCCGCGGAGATTCTGGACATTACGGATTTACTTGATCGGAAGCCCGGGGCGCTCTCGGGCGGAGAGCGACAGCGCGTCGCGCTCGGTCGAGCCATCTGCCGGGACCCGGACGTGTTCCTGATGGACGAACCGCTCAGTAATCTCGACGCGAAACTGCGCGTCCAGATGCGAGCGGAGCTCTCGAAGCTCCACGAGGAACTGCAGACGACGACCGTGTACGTCACTCACGATCAGACGGAAGCGATGACGCTCGGCGATCGCGTCGCCGTTATTGACAGCGGTAAGATACAGCAGGTCGATCCCCCACAGCGACTGTACGACTTCCCGCAAAATCGGTTTGTGGCGGAGTTCATCGGCGACCCAGCGATGAACATGATCGGCGTTACCGTCGAAGACGGAGCGGCCGTCCACGATGCGTTCGCGATCCCGCTTCCGACCGACGCGATGGGGACAACAGAAACGAAAGGGGTGCCGAGTGACAGGCGGGCAGCGACGCTCGGCGTTCGTCCAGAGGACTTCTACCTCGCCAGCGAGTATCCCGATATCGGTGAAACCAGTTTCGAGGCCACGGTGACAGTGACCGAACCGCTCGGGGACAGCCTCCTGTTGTACTGTACGATCGGCTCCACCGAGTTCAAAGTCCAAGCCGAACCGCGGAGTACACTGCAACCCGGCGATCACGTCTCGCTGCGGTACGACCCCGCTCGGCTCCACCTCTTCGAGCGTGAAACCGGCGAGGCGTTCTACCACTCGGAACGCCCCACGGAAGCCGGCGAGCGGTCCGAACAAGTCGCACAGGACCAGCAGTGACAGTCGATCAGCCATCGATCGGACGGCAAATCTCTCGCGGGTCGAATCCGCGAATCATCGGGCACGCCGGATGTGCGGGTCAGTATCCGGAAAACACGATCACCGCGGTCGAATCTGCCGCACCACACGTCGACGGATTCGAACTCGATGTCCGGTCCTGCGGAACCGGAGAGCTCGTGATGTTCCACGACGAGACTCTCGAGCGCGTGACGAACGGGACGGGTCGCGTCGACGAAACGCCGCTTTCCGATCTGCGAACGCTCCGCGTACTCGAATCGGAGAGCTCGATTCCGACCCTCGAAGAGCTGCTCCGATCAATATCTCCCTCTACCCCGATAAACCTCGAACTGAAGGAGCCCGGTATCGAATCTGCCGCCCTCGAGATCTGTAAAAGTGCCGGCATTTCAGTCCTCTACTCGTCGTTTTACGAAAGCGCCCTTCGAGAGCTCCGCAGGCTCGACGAGACCGCGCCGATCGCGGTATTGTGTCACGAGGGGTTCGACGATTGCCTAAAACTCGGTGAGGAGCTGGACGCAGTCGCCTTTCACCCCTCCCTACCGCTGGCCGTCGAAACCGATGTCGTTGCGGACGCGAAAGCGCGAGACCTCGCGGTAAACGTGTGGACCGCAGAAACCGAAGCGGACGTACAGCGGCTTCGCGAACTGGACATCGATGGGATCATCACCGATCGGTGGGACTTTTTCTGATAGAGATGAGGCCGCGGAATCTCGACGAATCCGCTGATTCAGGCGTTTCGCCAGCGTTGTAACCGTGCCCGCGTGGAGATGCTGGCCACTCACAGCTCGTACACTTCCCCGTCGACTGCGAGCGGCTCCGCGAACGCCTCCTCGGGCGGATAATAATGCGCGAGGTGTACGAGCCGGGTCCGGTCGGCGTCGAGCTCGTCCGCGAGCGCGAGGGCGCCCTCTCTGGTCATGTGTTTCGAGCCGAACGTCCGCGGGACGCCGTCGGGTCCCTCGTGTCGCCCGCCGATCGGATGGTGTGCACACAGCGACGCGGGGACGATGGCGTCGGCCAGTAGGAGGTCGGGATCGGCCAGCACCTCGCGGGAGCGCGCCGGGATGTCGTAGCTCGTGTCGCCGGTCAGCGAGAGCTTCGCGCCCGTCTCGGGGTCTTCGATCACGACGCCGAAACAGAGCAGCGGCGGGTGGTCGACGGGGACGAACCGGACTTCGAAGCCGCACGTCTCGAATGGCTCGAACGGCTCGCGGGCGTGGACGCCGATCCGGTCTTCGAGGTAGTCGTACTTGTCGCGGATCGTCTCCGCGACGCTCTCGTCGGTGGCCGGGTCGGTCTGATTCGGCGCGTGGACCGGCAGCCCGTCGACGAGCCGGTAGACGTTGCCGAGCCCGTCGAGGTGATCGAAGTGGATGTGGGTGATGATCCCTGCGTCGGGGAGGGGAACGTCGTTCGCGAGGAACTGACTCCGGAAGTCGGGACTGAAATCGACGAGCAGGGAGTCGCCGGTCCGCTCGTTCGCGACGTGGACGGAGAACCGCGAGCGCGACACCTCTCGCTCGCGGGCGGCCTCACAGGTGTCACAATCGCAGCCGACGGTGGGGGTCCCCGTCGTGTCGCCGGTTCCGAGGAGGGTGACCCGCATTCTCGTCTCCCCCTCCGTCGCCCACCGACTTAGCGTCCGTGATCGGTGTCGTCGCGGTCGGGGGCGCCGCCGTCACCGGACGGGCAGAGGTCGCCGTCGTCTCCAGGCCGATCGGAGTCACCGACCCCGTCGACGGCGCCGAACGGGTAGTCAACGCCCGTCTGCGGTGACTCGGCCTCGACGTAGATGCGGTCCGCCTCGGGGACGACCCCCCGAACGGCGTCCTCGACGGCGTCGACGGCGGCCTCCACGCCGGCCGTGTCGAGTGCGGGGTCGAACGCGACCTCACAGGCGACGAGCACCGAGTCGGGGCCGAGATGCATCGTCCGGAGGTCGAGCACGCGCTCCGCGCCGTCGACGTCTCCGATCGCCGCCAGCAGTCCCCGTCGTTCGGTCCGCGTGACGCCCTCGCCGACCATGAGCCCGCGGTTCTCCCAGGCGAGCGCCAGCGCGAACCCCATCAGCAGGAGCCCGATGACCGCGCTCGCGGCCGCGTCGTAGACGGTGTTCCCCGTCACGTCTGTGAGGTAGACGCCGAGGATGGCGGCGACGACCCCGACGATGGCGACGAGGTTCTCCGTGGCGGCCGTGATCAGCGGCCCGTCTTTCGTCCGGCGAAACGTCCCGTAGAGGTTCTCGAACCCCTCCTCGTCCGCCTCCTCGCGGACGGCCTGATACGACTTATAAAAGGCGTATAGCTCGAAGACGAGCGCGACGCCGAGCACGACGTAGTTGATCCGGACGTCGACCGCGCGGAAGGGCGTCCCGAGCGCCGCGTACCCCTCGCGAACGGAGGCGTATCCCGCGATCCCGAAGAGGAGGACGGTGACGACGAACGCGAAGACGTACTGCTCTTTGCCGCGGCCGAACGGGTGTTGCCGGCTGGGGTCGGCTTCGCTCAGCCGGAACCCGACGAGCAGCAGTATCTGATTGCCCACGTCGGACAGCGAGTAGTACGTCTGGCTCAGCATGCTCGCGTTGCCGGTCGCGAGGTACGCGAGGAACTTCGCGACCGCGATGGCGGCGCTGGCGACGAGCGAGACGTACACGACGAGCCGCGTCGACGTCGACATCCGTGCGCAGGTCGTGCAGGACGGCTGGTGTGTCTTGCGGTCTCGGAACCCGTCTCTCCTCGAACGTGAGCGAAGCGGGGTCCGCGACCGACAAAACCGATCTCCGTCAGTTATCGATCTTCGGATCGATCGCGTCTTGGAGACCGTCTCCGAAGAGGTTGAACCCCATCACGGTCACGAGGATAGCGAGCCCCGGCCAGATGCTGAACCACGGCTGCGGGAGCATGTACCCCCGAGACTCAGAGAGCATCTGCCCCCAGTCCGGCGTCGGCGGCTGCGCCCCGTAGCCGAGGAAAGAGAGCCCGGCGATGATGAGGATGCTGATCCCGATCTGAAGCGTCCCCTGCACCAAGACCGGTGCGAAGCTGTTCGGGATCACGTGTCTGAGGATGATTCGGCTGTCCCGTACGCCGGCGGCTCGCGCCGCCTCGACGTAATCCGTCTCACGGACGCTCAACACGCGCGACCGGATCAGGCGGGCGAACACCGGGATCACGGCGATCCCCACGCCGACCATCGCGTAGGTGATGTTCCGGCCGAAGGCGGCCATGAACGCGATGACCAGCACCAGGAACGGAATCGAGTAGATCGTCTCGACGAACCGCATGAACACGTCGTCGATCCAGCCGCCGTAGTAGCCGGCAACGGAGCCGATCGCGGTCCCGCCGACCATCCCGATAGCCGTCGAGAGGAACCCGACGGTGATCGAGATTCGCGTCCCGTATATCACCCGCACGAGGATGTCCCGTCCCCGGTGGTCGGTTCCGAGCGGGTGCGCCCACGTCCCGCCCTCGACGAACGCCGGCGGGAGGATCGTCTCGACCACTTCCGGATCGCGTTCCGGGTGATACCACACTGCCTCCGCTATCGCGTAATCGAAGACGAGGTAATCGATCCACGTGAACGTCGCGACCGCGGTCAGCAGGCCGATGAGGTAGAGTCCGGCCCGGGCGGTCGGGTCGCGTTTGATGACCGTGACGGTGTGTCGCCAGCCGACCTGCTCGACCACCGGATCGTCCGCGGACGACGTGCTCTCGTGTTCGCCGATGGCCATCAGCGACACCTCCGATCCGCGAGCAGTCGCGTCTCACTCATTCGCGATCACCGTACGATATCCGCGGGTCAATGTACGCGTACGAGATGTCCGTGATGATGACGCCGACGAGGAACATGAGTCCGAAAAACAGCGTCGTCCCCATAATGAGCGGGTAGTCGAGCGTTTGGATCCCGGTGATGATCAGCCGCCCCATCCCGTTGATGTTGAACACGGTCTCGATGAGCACGGAGCCGCCGAGTGCCGTCGACACGTTGAGTCCGACGATCGTGATCACCGGCAGCTGCGCCGGCCGGAACGCGTGTCGCCTGAGAATCGTTCGCTCTGAGACGCCGTACCCCCGCGCGAGCTTCACGTAGTCCGTTTGGAGGGTCTCGATCATCGAGGAGCGCTCGATCCGGGTCGCGGCCGCCATCTGGAGCGTCCCGAGGGCGACGGTCGGCAGGACCAAGCTCCTCGCGGAGAGGTACCACACCTCGATCCACGTCTCCGCGCCCGACACGGACGCCGGCCCGCGCCACGGGCGGACCAGGTCCGACGACGGGAACCAACCGAGGTGAAACGAGAAGACGATGATCAGGAGGAGCCCGATCCAGAACGAGGGCGTCGACACGCCGAACAGCGCGACGACCCGCGAGAGGTGGTCGACCCACTGGTTTCGACGCGCGGCCGACAGGACGCCGAGCGGTATCGCCAGCCCGAGTCCGAAGGTGTACGCGGACCCGACGAGCAACATCGTTACCGGTAGGCGCTCGACGATCTTGTCTATCACCGGCGCTCCGTAGTGGATACTCAGCCCGAAATCACCCTGCGCGGCGTTCATGAGGTAGATGACGTACCGCTCGTGGATCGGTCGGTCGAGACCGTACCGCTCCCTGAGCGCCGCTTCGAGGGCTTCGTCGACGTCGGCGCCGATCATGATGTCGACGGGATCGCCCGGCATCGCGTTCGTCAGAAAGAACGTTATCGTGGCGATACCGATCAGCACCGGCACCGTCTGCAGCATTCGCCAGAGTGTGTATTTGAGAAGCGTCACGGGAAAGAGACGGTCTCAGTTGTCGATAGAGACGTTATTCGTCGGGCCGACCATCCGTGGGTTGAGACGCTGACGCGGGTGCGCAACGAAGTCGTGGACGTGATTGCCGACCCCGAGGGTCGTCTTGGGGCTGTACGCGGGGAGGTGTACCCGGTCTTCGAGAATCTGCGTCGCGACGTCGATATACAGCTCCCGTCGCTCCTCGAAATCGGCCGATCGACGAGCCGTCGTGATCTTCTCCATCACGTCGTCGTTCTCGTAGAACACGCCGTTCGGGGCACTCCCGGCGTTGCTCTCGTGGAACAACGGCGTGAAGTACAGATCCGGGTCCGGTGGATTGAGATAGCCGAGCAGGTAGATGTTGTAATCGTCGTCGTCGCCGGTGTCGATGTTGTCGAGGAACGCCCCCCACTCGAGCCGCTGAACCTGTGTGTCGTAGCCGATATCTTGGAGGCCGTTCCCGATGCTCACAGCGATCTGTTCGCGGATGTCGTCCGGCGGCGAGAGAATCGTGAACTCGTAGTCGTCGGGGACGCCCGCCTCGTCCATCAGTTCGGCGGCGCGGTCTCGGTCCCGGTCGTGGGGAATCTCACGCCACTCGTCGATGGGCATCTCCCACTCCTCGACGACCGGGAGCGGGAGCGGAGCGTGGTTTCGAGTCCCCGCCGGCTCCACGAAGTTCGAGACCGCCTGATCCATCGAGAAGGCGTAATCGACCGCCTCGCGGACGAGGGGATCCGCCGTCGGACCTTGGTTGCAGTTGAACGCCGCGAAGAAGTAGTTGATACCGGGCTTTTCCATGAGGTCGGCGTTTTCCATCTCTTGGACGGTGTCCCAAATCTGCGGCGGGATCCCGTCTATCACGTCGCTTTCGCCCGTCTGTAGTCTCGTCGCACGCGTCGTGTCCTCCTCGACGGGAACCATTCGAACCGTCTCCACGTTCGGGAGTTCGTCCCAGTAGTCCTCGAACCGGGTGAGTTCGGCGACTTCACCCTGCCGCCACTCGGTGAGTTCGTACGGGCCCGACCCGATAGGCGGCTCGGTGTTATACGCCTCTCGGTCGGCCGTCCGTGCCGCCTTCGAGACGATGTTGTTCGTCAACACCTCGATCTGGAAGGGGACGAAAGAGAACTCGAGGTCGATCTGCACCGCGTGGTCGTCGATGATGTCGATCGAATCGATCGTTTCGAGCGCGTCGTCGCCGAGCTCGGCCTCCTCGACCGGCGCCGTGTACGTGTGTTCGACGTCTTCCGCCGTGAGCGGCTCGCCGTCGTGGAATCGGACGTCGTCGCGCAGTTCGATGATGTACCGCTGTCCGTCCCGCTCGATCGTCGGCTCGTCGACGGCGACCTTGGGGACGATATCGGTTCCCTCACCGAACTCGTAGAGCGGATCGAACACGCGGTTGATGACCTGATACGAGTAGATGTCTCCGACGACGAGCGGGTCGAGCTGTATCGGATCGACCTGCTGGCTGTAGATTAGTCGGCTCCCGTCGGATCCGCTCGCGTCGTCCGCGCCGTCGGCGTCCTCGGCGAGCTCATCGATCTCCTCGTCGCCGCCCAGACAGCCGGCCAGTCCGATACCAGCGGTGCCGACGCCGACGGACCGCAGAACGTTCCGTCGGGTCGACAGGTCTCTTGGTGCCATACGGCAGGGAACCACCCTGCGGAATTATACACCCGTATACAGGCAAGTGTCAGTCGCTCCCCGCAGTAGAGTACAAAATATCTGGTACCGACGGATTTATTAATACAAACCAAATCCCCGTCAGGGAAGGCGCGAATAACTCGGAAATACAATCGAAAACGTGTCACAGTACGGCCGACGACCCTCGACGGCGCGTCGAGGCGCCGACTCGAGACACTCGATTCGAGACGACGCTTCGGGACGCGGCTGCGCGCTCCCCCCGCCTCGAGCGCGCGCCGGTCCTATCGGCTTTCGAGGTACTCCGCCGCGGCCTCGCGGACCACCTTTTCGGGACCGACCACGCAATCGCGACGCAGCTCGGGGAACTGTCCGTCGAGCAGCGCTTCGACGGTCCCGTCGATATCCGCGGCCGCTCTCACCGACATCCCGGTGAGGTGGTCCGCGAGGATGCTGGCGACCGCTTGGCTGACCGCGCAGCTACGGCTCTCGAAGCCGACCGCGACGATGGTTCCGTCCTCGATGCGGAGCTGAAACTCCCCTTCGTCGCCGCACGTCGTCTCTTCCGAGTCCTTCCGGACGGTCGGATTTCGGATCCCGCGTTTCGCGTCTGTCTGCCGATAGTGGTCGTATATGGCGTCGTCGTATCGGTCAGAAGCGAGATACGGCTCGAGCGCTCCGGGGGCGTCCTCGAGCGCAGCGATCGCTTCGTCGATCTCCGATTTGGTGTTGTATATATAAAACGACATCCGGACGGATCCGGGGATGTCGAGCACGTCGTGGAGCGGCTGCGTGCAGTGATCGCCCGCCCGGACGGCGATGCCGCGATCGTTTAACAGCGAAGAGACGTCGTGTCCGTGTATCCCATCGAGGTTGAACGAAACGAGCCCGGACCGAGGCTCTCCCGGTTCGGGACCGTACGTTTCGACCCGGTCGAGCTCGCTGAGTCGTGTCAACGCGTACTGAGCGAGCTCGTTCTCGTGTTCACGGATTCGGTCCATTCCGATCGAGTCGAGGTAATCGGCCGCCTCGGCGAGCGCGATCGCTTCGGTGATCGGTGGCGTTCCCGCCTCGAACTTCCACGGGAGTTCGTTCCAGGAGGAATCGTCGAAGGTGACGTGGCGGATCATTTCGCCGCCGAACAGGGAGGGTTCGAGCTCCTCTAAGACCTCCTCTTTGCCGTACAGCCCGCCGATCCCCGTCGGTCCGGCCATCTTGTGGCCGGAGAACGCGAGGAAATCCGCGTCGATCGCCGTGACGTCGACCGGCCGATTCGGGACCGATTGTGCCCCGTCGACGAGTATCTTCGCGCCGTTCTCGTGCGCGAGATCGGCGAGGTCGCCAACGGGGTTGATCGTCCCCAACACGTTCGAGACGTGGACCACGGAGACGATCGCCGTCTCGTCGGTTATCACCTCCTCGGCGTGGTCCATATCGAGGCGGCCGTCGTCGGTCACCCGTATGTATCGGATGTCGGCTCCCGTTCGCCCGGCGAGCTGCTGCCACGTCACGAGCGACGCGTGATGCTCCATTTCGGTCGTGACGATCTCGTCGTCGGGCCCCAACTCGTCTCTCAGGCCGTTTGCAACGAGGTTGATACTCTCGGTCGTGTTCTTGGTGAACACCATCTCCGCGCGGCCGCCGCTCGCGCCGACGAACTCGGCGAGACGGTCGTGAGCCGATTCGTACGCGACCGACGCCTCGTGGCTCAACTCGTGAATTCCTCGATGCACGTTCGCGTTGTATCGCTCGTAGAACTCCTCGTAAACCCGGTACACCGCGGTCGGTGTCTGTGTCGTCGCCGCGTTATCGAGGTACACTAACGGACGTCCGTTGACCGTTCGATCCAAAATCGGAAAGTCGTCTCGATGCATGTGTCTTACACGTCCAACTAGACCGATTTATATAAAATAACGGCTCGCGTGTCGGGCGGGACTCGTCGGCTACCGTGCATCTGATATAAAACGGACGCGTCCCACACTCTCGGTATGCACGACAGCCGCGAACTCACGCTCGCTCGCCTCCCCTCGGGAGTCCCGATCCGAACGACCGTCCACGTCTACGGCGAGGGGGAGCTCGTCACGGACGAGGTCGGTGGCGGAACCGAGGTCCCCGAACTCGATCTCCCCGCGAACGGCGGGCCCGTCGTCTACGCGCAGGCGGCACAGCACGGCCGAGAGGTGAACGGCGCGGCGGTCCTCCGCCGACTCCACGAGCGTCTCGTCGGCGACGGCGGAGCGGGCGGCTCGGACGCGTCCGCCGACCTCGACGGCACCCTCGTGACGGTCCCCGTGGCCGACCCCCTCACCTTCGATCACGTCTCGTACACGACGCCGGAGGCGCTCGACTCGGTCCACTCGAACATGAACCGGTGTTGGCCCGGCGACGCGGAGGGGACGCTCCACGAGCGGATGGCCGCGCGCCTCTGGTCGTTCGCGAGCGCGGCCGACGCCGTCGTCGACCTGCACACCGGGTCGCCGTCGATGCTCACGCACACCGTCTACATGCGCGGCGACGCGGCGTGTCGGGCGCTCGCGGAGGCGTTCGGAACGGACCTGCTCCTCGCCGAGTCCGCGGGCGACGACGCCGACACGGAGTGGACGGAACGCGGGTTCGCCGGGAAGTTCCGCGTCGCGGCCACCCGCGAAGGGATCCCGACGATCACGCCAGAGCTCGCTCATAGCCGAGAGATCGTCGAGGAGGCGGTCGAAACCGGTGTCGACGGCATGGTCGGCGTCCTCAGAAGCGAGGGGCTCCTCCCGGCCGAGCCGACCCCGTGGGACGGAACCGTCGCGAGGAACCACCTCGGTCGGGTGACGGCGGACGACTCCGGGCTCTTTCGGCCGGACCCCGACCTCGTGATCGGCGACGAGGTGAGAGACGGCGACCGCCTCGGCGAGGTGTACGACCCGACGACGTTCGAGACGCTGCAGGTCGCCGCGGCCGACCGCGACGGTATCGTCTACTCGGTCGCCCGCGAGTCGACGGTCACGGCCGGAGCGACGCTGGTGGGAGTCGCGGAGCGGCTCGAGGAGGCGTAACCGCGGGACGTGTCGGCCCGACACAGACGCGTGACCGCGAGCCGTACCGGACGACCCGAAACGGTTTTACTTTCGGGTTGAACAGCCACTAATACAGTTTTGGCCGACCTAAATCGGAACGCTTATATTTTTTAGGTTGGCCTAAATCAACCATGGAAGACGATAGCCGCCGCCCGGTCGCCTCGCTTGCGAACCGCCGATCGTTTCTCGGTGCGGTCGGTGCGTCCGGGACGCTTGCGCTCGCCGGCTGCGCGGGGCTCGGAGGCGGAAGCGACGAGGACCCCTTCGACGATTACGGGCCGCAGGGTGCCGCGGTGGCGCCGTCCGCGGTCTCGTGGGACGACCTCGGGGAGCTGACGGGCGAGCTCACCATCTACTCGGGGCGCACCCGCGACCAGATCGATCCGCTGTTCGCCGCGATCGAAGACCGATACGACGGTTTCACCATCGACAGCGACTTCGACGACAACTCGACGCAGCTCAACAAGATCAACGAGGAGACGGCCGACACCCGGCCCGACATCTTCTACACGCAGTCGTCCGGCGCCCTCGCCGCGTTAAAACAGGACGACCTCGTCCGGACGCTCCCGGAGGACATCATCGACGCCGTCGACGACAACTACAGCGACCCCGACGGAACGTGGACCGGTGCGTCCGGACGCGTCCGAGCGATCCAGTACAACACGGAGGTGTGGGACGGCGACGCGGACGACCTCCCCGACGACATCATGGCGTACGCGACGGACGACCGCTTCGAGGGGATCATCTCCACGCGCCCGAACTCCGGGACGTTCCGCTCGTTCGTCGTCGCGATGATGGAGATGGAAGGCGAGCAGTCCACCCGCGAGTGGGTCCGCGGAATGGTCGACGACCAGGACGTGACGCTGTACTCCAGCGGCTCTCAGCAGGCGGAGGAAGTGAACGCCGGCAACCAGGCCGTCGGACTCGGAAACCAGTACTACGCCGGGCGGATACTGGAAAACGACCCCGACGCGCCGATCGACGTGGCGTTTACCGAGAACGACGCCGGCTGTCTGTTCAACGTCTCCGGGATCGGCATCCTCGCCGACGCCGACAAGCCGAACCTCGCCGCGGAGTTCGCACGGCACGTCCTCGCCGCCGAGGGACAGGCGTTCTTCGTCGAGACGAACGGCGAGTACCCGGTGCTCGACGGCATCGACTACGTCGGCGACCTCCCGACGCTTTCGGAGATCAACCCGCCGGAGTTCGACCTCAACACCCTCGCGAACGTCGAGCAGGCGGTGGATCTGCTCCGCGACGAGGGAATGACGATCTGAGGCGTCCGGCTCGCCACCTCCACGATCGAACTGCTGCACCGTTTCAGAAGCCGTATATCGCCCGAGACGATCCGTTACACACGAAGCCGTGTTCGAGACACTTCGCGGCACACCCACGGATGACGACGGCGGGGGCTCGTCGCTCGGCCTCCTGTTGTTGAGCGGCGTCATCGCCGCGGTCGTCACGTCGCCGCTGCTGTGGCTCTTTCTGCGCGCCTCCGAAGTCGCGTCGGCCGAACGAGCCGCTTCGCTGCTGTTCTCGGCGCGGACCGCAGAGATACTGGTCAACAGCATCGGGCTGATGACGGCAGTGACGGTGCTTTCGGTCGCAGTCGGCGTCCCGATCGCGGTCGTCACGACCGGCACGGATCTCCCCTACGACCGATTCTGGACGATCGTCGCCGCGCTCCCGCTCGTCATCCCGAGCTACATCGGTGCGTTCGCGTTCGTCCGAACGTTCGGGAGCGGCGGCGAGGTGAGCGACGCGCTCGGCGTCCCGCTACCCGCGGTCGAGGGGTTCTGGGGAGCCGTCGTCGTCATCACGCTGTACACGTACCCGTACGTGTTCCTCTCGACCCGGGCCGCGCTCCTCTCGCTGGACATGGAGCTCGTCGAGGCCGCTCGCAGCCTCAACGTCACGCGTATCGCCGCGTATCGCCGCGTCGTCTTCCCGCAGATCCGTCCCGCGATCGCCGCGGGGGCGCTGCTCGTCGCGCTGTACGCCGTCTCCGATTTCGGAACGCCGGCGTTCATGCGCGTGAGCGTGTTCACCTACGAGATATACGTCGAGTCCGGCTCGTTCAACGTCGAATACGCCGCGCTCCTCTCGATGCAGCTACTCGCGGTCACCGCTGTCATCCTCCTGATCGAGGCCCGGGTGGGCCGCGAGACGGAGTCGTCCGGAGGCGGACGAACCGCCCGGATCCGACTCGGTCGCTGGAAGTGGGCGGCGATGGCGGCGATCGGGGCCATCGGCGTCGTCACGCTGGTCGTACCGGTCGCGATCTTCGGCGTGTGGGCGCTCCGCGGTCCCGAGGGCGGCGTCCCCTCGCTCGCGTTCGAGTGGGGCTTCGCGCTGAACTCCGTGTTCCTCGCGACGATGGCCGCCGCGGTCGCCTGTCTGCTCGCGATACCGGTCGCGTACACCTCCGCGCGGTCGGACTCCCGGCTCTCGCGGTTGTTCGAGCGCGCGACGTACGTCGGCTTCGCGGTTCCCGGCGTCGTCATCGGGCTCGCCTTGGTCTTCTTCGGGTCGAACTACGCGCCCTGGGCGTACCGCACGGTCCCGCTTCTGGTGTTCGCGTACGTGGTCCGCTTCCTCCCGCAAGTCGTCGGGACCACGCGCTCGGCGGTGCTGCAGGTCGACGACCGGCTCGTCGAGGCCGCCCGCACGCTGAACGCCGGGCGGGCGGAGACGTTCCGAAAGGTGACGCTTCCGCTGATCCTCCCGGGGATCGTCGCCGGCGGCGTCCTCGTCTTCCTCACGACGATGAAAGAGCTGCCGGCGACGCTCATGCTCCAGCCGAGCGGGGTCGACACGCTCGTGACGATCGTGTGGGCCGCACACGAAACGCTGTACTACCAGTACGCCGCGGTGCCGGCGCTCATTCTCGTCGTGGTCTCCGCGCTCTCGATGGTCGTGTTGCTCAGACAGGAGTCCGGACTGGGTTGAGCGCCCGCTCGGCCCGTCCGACCTCAGGGGCGCCGTACCCGAATCTGGCCGTCGGCGTCGACCGTGACGAACAGTCGTCGCTTGACCTCGCGGCCGTGGACCGCGTCGCCGGCGCGGTCACCGATCGTCTTCATCAGGTCCGGGGCGGTCTGATTCACCTTCACGCCCGCCTCGTCGCAGGCGTCGTACACCCGCTTCGGGGCGTCGTACAGATCGGTCCCGGCCTCGATCTCGACGCGGACCGGCGCGGCGAGCGCCTCCGCGAACGCCACCGTCTCCTTCGCGCGCTCGACGTTGTCGCGGGCGCTCGCCTCGACGCTGGAGACGTTCGCGCGCGACGTGCCGAGCCGCTCTGCGATGTCGGACTGCCGGAGCCCTCGTTCGCGCAAGGCCAGCACCTCCGCCTGCCGGTCGGTGAGGACGCTCTCGTCGGCGTCGAACCCGGCGCGTTCTAGCAGATCCGCGGCCTCGACGTCGTCGGCGTCGCCGAGCTCGTCGAGCCCGGTCGGATCCTCGTCTGCGACCATACTCGACGCGAGGGGACGCTCGGTCAAAAAACGGCGGTTTCGGTCGACGATTCGAGACCGCTCAGCGGATCGGCGGCGTCCGGACTGTCCGTGGGGTGGGGCCACCCCGGGACGCGCTCACTTGCCCCAGAAGTTCTCGCGGCTGCCGAGCCGTTCGCGGTCCGGGCGG
>CAZNOA010000009.1:0-24607 GCA_964574565.1 uncultured Halobellus sp.
TGTTGAACTACCCGATCGAGCTGGCGGTCATCGCCGGCTTCATCGCGGTGGTCGGTACCGGGGTCGACGACCTCGTGATCATCGCCGACGAGGTGATGAGCGAGGGCGACGTGAACTCCCGGAAGGTGTTCGACTCGCGGTTCCGCCGCGCCTTCTGGGTGATCGGCGCGGCGGCGGCGACGACGATCATCGCCATGTCGCCGCTGATGGTACTGTCGCTCGGCGACCTCTCCGGCTTCGCGATCTTCACCATCCTCGGTGTCGTGATCGGCGTGACGATCACTCGGCCCGCCTACGGCGACATCCTCCGTCGCCTGCTGACGGTGCGGTGAGATCGGGACGACCGGTCCGCGAAGACGTTGTAACCGCTCAAAAGTCGTCGACCGTCGACTGCTCGGCGGCCGCCAACACGTCGTCACACGTCGACCACGAGCGGCGAGCGCAGTCGGGGACGGCCCCGTGATCGGCGACGTATTCGCGGAGAAACGCCCGGGTCGTCGAGTCGCCCGGATACCCGCTTCCGACGCCTTCGTAGTCGGGGTACTCCGCGTCGATAGCCGTCATCCGCTCGTCGCGAGCCACCTTGGCGACGACGCTCGCCGCGCCGACGACCGGGTCGGCTTCGTCCGCACCGTGAGCGGCGGCGACGTCGACCGCGGGTGCCGGCTCGGCCCCCGTATCGGCTGCGTCGGCGCCGGAGAGATACGAGGACAGCCGTCTGGCGAACCGTTCCTCGCTGGTGTCGCCGGCGTCGGCGACGATTCGGACCGGCTCGTCGATGGAGCCGGCGGATTCGTCGCTACCGCGCGGGCCGTACGCCGCGAGCGTGGCCCGGACGGCCCGGGCCTGCCCGCTGACCGTGAGCGTGTTCATGTCCGTGTCGGGCCGGTCGATCTCGGCGGGGTCGACGAACGCGAGGCCGACGGCGACCCCGTCGGCCTCGCGGATCGCCGCGTCGAGCGACTCGCGACGCGCGGGGGAGAGCCGCTTCGAGTCGTCGATGCCGCTCGGCAGGCTGTCTGGATCGGCGAGCACCGCTGCGGCGACCATCGGCCCGAGGACGGGCCCTTTTCCGGCTTCGTCGACCCCGAGGTACACGCGTCGGCAGTCGCCGGCGAGGAATAAATACGTTCAGAAAGCGGTTCGGTCGGGTCGTACCGGACCGAGCGTCGAGCGCGGCGGGCTCAGTCGAGGAGAACCGCGTTGACCTGACCGGACTGACCGGGGCGCGAGGTGACGCGGGCGCGACCGGCGGCGGTGTCGATGATGGCGCCCTTCGTGATGATGTTCCGGCGGGCGTAGTTGACGTTCGAGGGGTTGTCGACGACGCTCTCGATCTCGGCTTCGGAGACCTCACCGCCCTGGGCGACCTGCGCGACGTTCGTCGAGAGCGCGCGAACCTTCGTTTCGGTGCCGCGGGAGTCGATGTACTGAACGCGCGTCTCGCCGACGGTCGTCTCGGCCGGCTCGCGCCCGAGCTGGTGGCGCTTCTTGTTCGAGGCGTGTTTGAGTCGGCCGCCGGTTCGCTTGCGGGTGGAGCGTCCCTGGTCTTTCATACAGATACGAACAGCCAGCGAATACTTGAAGCGTTCGACTCGCCCCGGCCCGAGAGCCCGATATCCGTGTGCACCGACCGCGAGCGGTCGTCCGCCCTCCGCTCCGGCGGCCGATTGGAAGGCCCCACGAAGCGAAGTTCGATGGTTTAAGTCCCGCCGGGTGAACCGTCAGGTATGGCGCGGGACCCGTCACGCGAGGAGAATTCGCCGTCGGTCGAGGACGTGCTGGACGCGCTGGCCGACGACGCCGCGCGCCGGATCGTTGCGGCGCTCTCCGAGCCGAAGACGGCGAGCGATCTCTCCGAGGAGTGTGACATCCCACTGTCGACGACGTACCGGAAGCTCGAAGCGCTGACGGACGCCTCCCTGTTGGAGGAGTCGACCGACATTCGGCGCGACGGGCAACACACGACCCGCTATTCGGTCGCGTTCGAGACGGTCACCGTCTCCGTCAACGACGAGGACGACCGCGCGTTCGACGTCGAGTTCACGCGCCCGGATCGCAGCCGGGACGAACGGCTCGCGGACCTCTGGTCGGAGCTACGAGAGGAAACATGACAACACACCTCAATCTCATCATCATCGTCGCGAAGACCGCCATCCTGTTGCTCGGTGGCAGCATCACCTACTACGCCCTCCGTGCGTACGAGCGAACGGGAGACCCGTCGCTTCGGGCGCTGGCAGTCGGGTTCGGCGTGGTGACCGTCGGCGCGCTGATCGGCGGCGTCTCTCATCAGATCATCGGCACCGATCTGGCGGTCGGGATCGCGATCAACAGTCTGCTCACCGCCGCCGGGTTCGGCGTGATCGTCTACTCGCTGTACGTCGAGTGAGCGTCGCCGACCGGGCGTTCGTATCGGGCGTGCGATTTCGCTGACCGCGAGCCGTCGCCCCCCGGCGAACGGTAGCCTTTTGCGGCGGTCGGCCCTCGACTCGGACAATGAGCGACCCACGCGAAGAACTCTCTCGCCGGATCGCGGGTGAGATAACGCTCAGCGACGATCCGGGCGCGACCCTCCGGAAGTGGCGGACCGACTTCGACATCTCCCAGACGGAGCTCGCCGACCAGCTCGACGTCTCCTCGTCGGTGATCTCCGACTACGAGAGCGGCCGCCGCGAGAGCCCGGGGATCGGCGTCGTCCGCCGGACCGTCGACGGACTCCTCGACATCGACGAGCGGCGGGGCGGCGGCCGCCTCCGGCAGTACGCCCGGGTGCTCTCCGCCGGGTTCGAAAGCGACATCGTCCACGACCTCCGCGAGTACTCGACCGCGATCCCCGTCGACGAGTTCTACGAGGCGATGGGCGCGACGGAGGTCGTCAGAGGCGACCACGACCACGTACACGGCCACACCGTCATCAACTCGATCGAGGCGATCACGCGGCTCTCGAGCGAGGAGTTCTATCGGCTCTACGGCCAGTCGACGAACCGCGCGCTGGTGTTCACGAAGGTCACTCGCGGCGAGTCGCCCCTGGTGGCGCTGCGGGTCGTCAGTCCGACGCCCAACGCCGTCGTCCTCCACGGTATCGAAGACGGCGACCTGTGGGACCACGCCGCCGACCTCGCGCGCGTCGACGGGTTCTCGCTCGCGACGTCGACCCGCGACCTCGACGACTGTCTGGCCGATCTGCAGGCGCTGTGACGGAGCCAGAGGATCGAATTCCCGCCGAACCGCGTCCCTGAAACCGTTGGCTCACGTTCGCTCGTTCATGACCGACAAGTACGCCGACCGGCTCCGGGCGAATCGCCGAGAGAAAGACGAGTTCTTCGCCGACCACCCGCAGTCGCCGATCCCGCCGGCGCACCGCGACGAGTTCGGGGGCCTCGACTACTTCCCGCCCGACACGGACTACCGGGTCGACGCGACCGTCACGGTCCACGACGAGCCCGACCCCGTCGAGATGGAGACGACCGCGAGCAACCCGGTCCGCTACCTCGGCGTCGTCACCTTCGAGTTCGCGGTCGACGGCGCCGAACACGCGCTCGCGGGGTACAGACAGGAGGGCGACGACGGCGCGATATTCGTCCCGTTCCGCGATAAGACGACGGGCCAGCAGACGTACCGTCAGGGGCGGTACATGGAGCTGGAGCCGGAGGGAGAACTCGCCGACGGCGACGTCGTCACACTGGATTTCAACCTCGCGTACAACCCGTTTTGCGCGTACAGCGAGACGTTCTCGTGTCCGCTACCGCCTGAAGAAAACTGGCTCGAAATCGTCGTTCCCGCCGGCGAGAAGGCGCCCGATATCGAGTGAGAGAGAGTCCGCGCTGGGCGGCCTGACGGCCGCTGAACGACGTCGCTATCGTTCGAGCTCGACCGTCAGGTCCGTTGCGATCCACGCGTCGGTGTTCCCCTGCTCGACGAACACCGTTCGGTCGGGCGAGCAGCGACTGGCCGCGACCGTCGGTCGTGCGTCCGCCGACTCATCGGCGCTGACTTCTATCCGGTCCCCGGTACTCATTAACACCTCTTCAGAGACGTGTGCTGTTATAGATTTCGGTCGACCTAAACAAGCGACTCCCGACGGTCGACCGGCGTCTCCGGCGCCGCCGGCCTCGACTTTCCCGACGGGTTCGACGCCTCCGCTTGTCGCGGCGTTGTCCCGTGACCTCGACCGCGGCGATCCGCGCGGGGTACCGGAGCGCATTAGCCGCCGTGTGCACTCGGTCACGACGATGACAGAGTCGCTGTTCACGCCGTTCTCGCTGCGCGACACGGAGTTCCGCAACCGAGTGATGATGTCGCCGATGTGCCAGTACTCCGCGGACGACGGGTTCGCGAACGACTGGCACCGCGTCCACCTCGGCACCCGTGCGGTCGGCGGGGCCGGGGTCGTGATGACCGAGGCGACCGCCGTCGAGGCGCGCGGACGGATCACGCCCGGCTGTCTCGGGATCTGGTCGGACGAACACGCGGAGGCGATCGAGCCGATCGTCGACTTCGTCCGCTCGCAGGGTGCTACCCCCGCGATCCAGCTCGCACACGCGGGACGGAAGGCGTCACACCGACCCCCTGCCGAGGGCGGCGACCCGATCCCCGCAGACGAGGCGGGCGGGTGGGAGACCGTCTCGGCAACCGACGCGCCGTATCCGGACCCCGACGCGGACGCGCTCGCGACCACCCGTCGGATGGACGCCGACGACGTCCGAGACGTGGTGGACGCGTTCGCCGACGCCGCGACGCGCGCGCTCGACGCCGGCTTCGAGGTCGCCGAGGTCCACGCCGCGCACGGCTACCTCTTTCACCAGTTCCTGTCGCCGGTCACCAACGACCGCGACGACGCGTACGGCGGGGACTTCGAGGGTCGCACCCGGCTCCTCCGCGAGGCCGTCACCGCGGTCCGTGAGGTGTGGCCAGCGGACAAACCCGTCTTCGTGCGGATCTCGGCGACTGACTGGCTTCCGGACCGCGACTCGTGGGACGTCGACGACTCCGTGCGCCTCGCGCCGCTGCTCGCCGAGGCCGGCGCGGACCTGATCGACGTCTCCGGCGGCGGGATCCACCCCGATCAGCAGCTCCCGGGGACGGGCCCGGGGTACCAGGTTCCCTACGCCGAGGCGATCCGGGAGGCGACCGACGTGCCCGTCGCCGCGGTCGGCGGGATCACGGAGCCGACACACGCGGACGCCTTGGTGCGCAACGGGAGAGCCGATCTCGTCGCGCTCGGCCGCGAGCTGCTTCGAAATCCGTACTGGCCGCTGGAAGCCGCCCACGAACTCGGCGCCGACGTCGAGTGGCCGGTACAGTATCGGCGCGGTCGCTTCCGGTAGCCGAGGGAGCACCGACGCGGCCGATTCCGGCACCGACACAGCGTCCTCGCGGCCGCTCTCGTGTGAGACGAAGGCGGCCCGGGACGACATCGCACACGCCGCCAACACTTATTCGGGTCGCGCGTGCCCGACGGGGTATGGAGTACCGACCGTTCCCCGACGAGCGCACCGACGAGTTCCGCGCGTTCATGCGGTACGCGTTCTCCCCGGAATCGGGTCCTTACGACCCGGACGCGGAGGACGACGACCGCGAGTACCTCGCCGACTACCGCGGGCTGTTCGACGGCGACGACCCCGTCGCGGTCTGTGGCCACCACGACTTCACGCTCCGACTCCGCGGTGTCGAGCGCGACGTCGCCGGTCTCTCGGCGGTCGCCTCGCCCCCCGAGCACCGCCGGCGCGGTCACGTCGAGCGGCTCCTTCGCGAGTCGCTCGCGGAGTACCGCGGAGACGACGTCCACTTCTCCGTGTTGTGGCCGTTCGAGTACGCCTTCTACCGACGCTACGGCTGGGCGACCGTGAGCCGGTACCGACGCGTGCGCGCCCCGCCGGAGCAGTTCGAGTTCGCCGACGACGACGCGAGCGGAGACGGGCGGGCGGGCCGGTTCCGTCGGCTCGACGCGGCCGACCACGCGGAGGCCGCGGCGGTGCTCTCGGCCACGGCCGACCGGTACGACTTCACCATGGCGCGGACCGAGGACTGGTGGCGCGAGCGCACCCTCCGCGGCTGGAAGACGGACCCGTTCGTGTACGGCTGGGAGCGCGACGGCGAGCTCCGGGCGCTCTGGTCGTACGCCTTCGAGGAGCGGGACGGTCCGGACGACGGCACGGCGATGGTCGTCTCCGACGCCGCGGTCGCGGAGCCGTCCGCGTGGGATCACGTGTTCCGCTTCTGCCGGAACCACGACTCGCAGGTCGAGGCGGTCCGGCTTCGGCTCCCCGTGGACCGCAGCGTTCTCGACCGCGTCGCGGACCCCCGAGCGGTCACCGAGGAGGTCCGGACCGGGCCGATGTTCCGACTTGTCGACGTCGCTGCCGCGCTGGAGGCGCTCGACCCCGACCCCGCCGTCGAAGCGGCGTTCACGCTCGCGGTCGACGACCCCCTCGTCGAGTGGCACGACCGGCCGCTTCGGGTCGCTATCTGCGACGGAGCGGTCGACGCGACCCGCGCCGAGCGCGGCGCCGCGGCGGACGTGGCCGCCGGGATCGGAGCGCTCTCACAGCTGTACGCGGGCTATCGACCGGTCGACGAACTCCGCGCACACGCAGACCTCACCGTCGGTGACCGGGTCGCAGACGACCTCCGGACGCTGTTCCCGCCGCGGCGAACCGATCTGCGCGAGGGGTTCTGAGCGTCGCCTGACTGGCTTTTTACCCGAGGACGCCCTACGAAGCGGTATGAGTTCCCGCGACGATCGCCGCGACGACGACCTCGAAGAGCGACTGGATGAGCTCGAAGGCGTCCTGACCGAGCTGCGCCGCGACCTCCGAGAGACCGAACGGGAACGCCGCGGTCCGCCGCGCCCCCCGCGGCTCTCGGAGCTGGTTCGGTTCACGGAGCAGTACACCATCCCGACGCTCATCGCGCTCCTCGAGACGGCGATCAAGTCGCTCGAACTGCTTCAGGGGACGCTTCGGCTCGCCGATCCGGCCCGGGACCTCGCCGACGGCGCGGAGCGGACCGGCGACCGGCTCGGCGAGGTTCGCGACGGCGCGAGCGCCGGACTGGCGCGGTCGCTCTCCGAGCTTCGCACGGCGCTGTCGGAGGCCGACCTGCCCGAAGAGGCAGCCTCACGCTCCATCATCGCCGACGCGCGCGACCTCACTGCGGAGATCGAATCGCGGATCGAAGAGAGCCGCCGCGAGGCCGACGAGCGACGACGCTCGGAGCGCCGCAACGACGAGGCGGAGACCGACAGCGGGATCCAGATCGACGTGACCGAACCGGGCGACGAAGCCGACGAGGACGACGAGTCCGGCAGAGGCGGCGGGAGCGACGTCGGCGCAGGGGAAGCGGTCGCTGACGAGGAGGAAGCGGCGGACGAGTCGGCGCCGGACATCGACATCGACTCGGAGTTGGAATCGATCAAACGGCAGCTCGACGGCGACGCGGAGCCGGAAGACGACCCGGACGCCGGGCGCGACGGCGGCGGTGCGGGTACGGCGGAAAACGGTGGTGCCGGCGACGGAGCTGAGAGCGGCGCCGGCGACGGTAACGAGGGCGGCGCCGGAAGCGACGCCGACGGAGACCAGGGCGAGAGCGACGGCCAAAGGTGACCTGACGAATCGAGCGTCGTGGACGCTCTCGGGGCCCGGTCGTTTTTAAAACGTCGAGCCGAGGCGGTCGGCCACGCGCTCGGCGGAGTCGACGAGTAGCGTCTCGTCGTCGGTGAACACCTCGAGGGCGACGGTGCCGTCGAATCCCGCGAGCTCCGACTCGACGATGTCGTAATCGATCTCGCCGGCCCCCACCGGAATATGGGTGTCGCCGCGGCGGCGGACGTCGTGACAGTGGAGGTGTGAGATCCGGTCGCCGTGGCTCCGGAGGAACCGGCGGATCGCTTTGTTGCCGCCCTCCATGTACGCGTGTCCGACGTCGAAGCAGATCGGCGTCCCCGTCTCGCTGGCGATCTCGCCGAGGACGGAGAGCTGAAGCCCCTGATGCTGGTGGCCGACGTTCTCGACGACGACCTCGACGCCCGCCTCGCGACCGGCGGCGGCGACTCGACGGAGCTGGTCGGCCGCCACGTCGCGGAAGCCGACGTCGTCGCGGTCCGCTGAGGTCGCGTGGAGGACGGCCTTCTCCGCGCCGAGGTCACCGGCGCCCTCCAGCAGGCGACGCTGGTAGTCGACGATCGCCTCGTTGACCTCTGGGGCGTAGCTCGTCAGGAGCTGGCTGTACGGCAGGTGAACGAGCAGGTCGCGGCCGGCGAGCGCCCGGTCGAGTCGGTCGGCGTCGATGTCGCGGGGGACGAGCGTCGGCTCGCCGATCCCGAGCTCGTAGAAGTCGAACCGCTCCGACGACGCCGCGAGTCGGTCGATGTCGTCGCCGACGGTGAGACCGAGGTCCATATCGAGCCGTGAGAGCGGCGACCGTTTATACCTGATCGGTCGCCTGCGAGCGGCGGGCGGTTCAGTCGAATGTCAACGATGGCCGGTTCAGTCGTCGGCGAGCGGCGCGTCGAGGTCGATCTCGCCGGCGTCGATCTCGGCTTCGACCTCGCGGACCGCGGTGACCATGTTCTCGGTCTTGCCGTACGCGATCTCGCGCGGGAGGAGCTTCAGCCCGCAGTCGGGAGAGATCGTGAGCTTCTCCGGGGGGACGACGCGGAGCCCCTGCCGGATGTTCGCTTTGATCTCCTCGACGGACTCGATCTCGGCGGTGTGCGCGTCCACGACGCCGAGCGCGAGGTCGGGTTCGAAGTCGGGGTCCTGGAACGTCGGGATCTGCTCGTAGTCGCCGTTACACAGCTCGACGTCGAACTCGTCGATCGGGTAGTCGTTGATCTCGGGGTAGATCCGCGAGTAGTCGCCGTAACAGACGTGGAGGCCGATGCGGATGTCCTCGGGAATCCCGGAGACGATCCGCTCTAAGGCCTCGCCGACGATGGCGTGGTCCTCGGGCGTCGTCGCCAGCGCGGGCTCGTCGATCTGGATGTAGCGCGCGCCCGCCTCGACGAGCTTCTCGACCTCCTCGTTCACGAGATCCGCGAGGTCGTACACGAGCTCCTCGGTGGAGGGGTACGCCTCGTTGAACGCCCAGAAGCCGAGCGTGTACGGGCCCGTGATGGGGACTTTCACCGGGCGCTCGGCGACGTTCGAGGTGAACTCGAACTCGTCGACGAGCCACGGCTCGTCGTACGTGACGTCCTCGACGACCGACGGCTTGTCGAAGTAGTTGTGGCCCCACACCTTGACGGGGCCGTTGAACTCGTAGCCGTCGATGCGCTCGGCGAAGAACTCGACCATCTCGTTGCGGCGCATCTCGCCGTCGACGACGGTGTCGAGCCCCGCGCGCTCGTGTTCGTGAGTGATGAGGCGACAGGCGTCGTCGTGCGCCTCTTCGAGGTCAGCCTCGTCGAACTTCGAGTCGGGGTCGTCGACGAGCTCGTCGGCCCGGTTGAGCCACTTCGGCTTCGGGTAGGAGCCGACGACGGTCGTCAGCAGGAACGACTCGTTCGGGTGATCGTGCGGGCGGAACTGTTCGCGGTTGGCGGACGGGTTTCGGACCATTAGTCGAGCACCTCCACGGCGGCGGCGAGGGCGTTCAGCTTCGCGCGGTACTTGTTCGCGGGCAGGTAGAACAGCTCGGTGTTCGGCGTCAGGTACGTCCGGTCGAACGCCTCGGCGGGTACCTGCGACTCGAACCACTCGACGCGCTCCGCGAGCGTCTCCGGCTCCTCGACGAGCGTGTTCTGCCCGTCGACGAGGCCGAGCGCGAGCGAATCGGTGGCGCCGAACTCCTGGACGTTGTACACCGTGTCGTCGCGGTCACCGGCGACGAGGTCGAGTCCGAGCGCGTCGGCGCCGGCCTCGTCGACGAGGTGGGCGTACAGCTTCTCGCCGAGCGCGCCGTAGGAGGTCTGGACGACGACCTCGGCGTCCGTCGCCTCGGCCACCGTCGAGATCGCGTCCGTCGCGGTCGACTCCTCGCCGTCGGCGGGGGCGTCCGTGACGAGGGACGGCTCCACGAGAAACAGCGTCTCGTGGGCGGGGAACGCCTCGACCTCGCCGGCGAGGAAGTCGGCGATTGCCGCCTGGAACACGTCGTCGTCGCCGTAGTGCTCGTCGGTCGCGAGCTGCGCGAGCGAGTACGGCCCCGGAAGGGTCGCCGCGAGGGGGGCCTCGCTGTCGACGAGTCGGGCCGCGGACTCTAGCTCGGCCGCGACGTCGCCGGAGAAGTCGAGGTCGTCGACGACACGCGGGTCGCGGTAGAAGTTGTTGTTGTCGTAGTAGCGGACGATTCCGCCGGTCTCGACGCTGTCGTGAACCGTCAGCGGATGCGCGATCATGTCGTCCCAGCGGCCCTGTCCCTCGACGACGCGGTCGAGGCCGGCGTCGAGCTGGTCGTCGACGTACTCCGCGCGCACCTCGTCGTACTGCTCGACTATCGCCTCGCTCTCGTTGCCGCTCAGCAGGTCACCCTTCTGGTGGCCTTTGAGGTCCGAAAGCGTCTGTTTCGCCCAGTCCGGAAGCGGGTACAGCCCCGGCGTGGCTGCGACTCGTTCAGTCATCACCGAACGTTCGATATGCCGTCGTATAATATTTGCTAATGTGATTTATGTCTATTAGTTATTTCCCAAGGCAGAACGTGAACTGTTAACAGGGCAGGATCCGAACCACTCCGCATGTCAGTCGTCTCGCTGTTTCCCTCTGCCACGGAGGTCGCCGCGGCGCTCGGCGCCGCGCCGGTCGCGGTCTCCCACCAGTGTGACCACCCGCCGTCAGTGACCGATCGACCGACGCTCACCGGGCTCGTCTCCGAACTGGACGACGACCCTGAATCGGTCGAGCGCGTCGTCGCCCACGACGACGTCTACTACCTCGACGGAGACGCGCTCGCCGCGGCCGATCCAGACGTCGTGCTCACGCAGGGCGTCTGCGCCGTCTGCGCGCTCGACGAGCGCCTCGCCCGAGAGGCCGTGGAGCGGCTCGACCTGAAGGCCGCCGTGCTCGACGTCCACGCCGACGACCTCGACGACGTGCTCGTGAACGTCGAACGGATCGGCGAGGCGGTCGGCCGTCGGGACGCCGCGACGGCGCTCCGGACGGACCTCGACGCTCGAATCGAGGCGGTCGGCGACGCGGTCCCGTCGACCGCGGCTGGTTCCCGTGGCGCGGCCCGCCCTCGCGTCGCCGTCTTCGACTGGACAGACCCGCTCCGACACGGCGGACTCTGGGTCCCGGACCTCATCGATATCGCGGGCGGCGAGGCGGGGCTCGCGGCCGCCGGGGAGCGTTCGGGAACGGTCAGCCCGACCGCGGTGCGGGACTTCGATCCCGAGGTGATCGTCGTCGGGCCCTGCGGCTACGACGTCGCCGGCGCGGAGCGGGCGGCCACGGAACTCCTCGACCGGAAGCCGTTCGGATCGGTCTCGGCGGTCCGTGACGACCGGGTGTACGCGATGGACGGCACCGCCTACCTGAACCGCCACAGCCACCGCGTCGTCGACACGCTCGAAGCGCTGGCGGCCGTGATCCATCCCGACCGGTTCGAACACCCCGGCGAGAAGGTCCGGAACGTATCGGTGAACCGGGGGAGGACCGACGAACCCGGCGGTTCGAGCGGACAGGCGAGCGAGTAGTGCAGTCAGGAGATGCCGTCGGGCGGTCCGGGTATCGCTCGCGGTGGCCGATCGAGTCCCGCTACCGTTCGAGCCGAAGCACCGTGAGCGTCTCGAACGGGAACGACTCCTCGACGACGACCGCGTGGGTGAACCCCGCGTCCTCGGCGAGCGCCAGCACCTCGTCGTACCCCGTCAACGAGGAGACGAGGAGTAAGACGGTGCCGCCGGGCGAGAGCACCCGGCCGACGCCGGCGAGGAACGGCTCGATCAGTTCCCGTCCCGACTCGCCCCCCGACAGCGCGTGTTCCATCCAGTCGTCCCACTCGTTGTCCGGGTCGGTCGGCAGGTAGGGCGGGTTGAAACACACCGTGTCGAACGCGCCGGCGCGGAACGGCGAGCAGAGGTCGGCGACGACGCCCTCGACGCCCCGGTCGCGCGCCTGCCGCGCCGCGTGGGGGTTGAGGTCGCTGCCGACCACGTCGAGACCGCGCTCGGCGGCGACCTGCGCTGCGACCCAGCCGGACCCCGTTCCGACCTCCAGCACGCGGCCGTGGGCCGCCTCGATCGCCGCCTCGGCGAGGAGTCCGGAGTCCTCCGCCGGCTGGTAGACGGCGACGTCGAGCCCGCGCCGCTCGGCGAGGTCGGCCTCGGTAGTGACGGGATCGCTCACCGCTCGGCCGCCTCCGGTTCCGTCCCGACGGTGACTCCCCCGTGCTCCCGCGCGGAGAGCGTCTGCTGCGGGAAGGGGATGGTGATCCCCTCGGCGTCGAGTCTGTCCTTGATCGCGTTCATCGCGGCCGTCTGCGTCCGCCAGCGCTTGCGCATGCTCGGACTCCGGATCCAGTACCGCACGCCGAGCACGACCGCCGAATCGCCGAACCGCTTCGTCACGACGTCCGGCTCGGGCATCGCGGCGACGTCGTCGACGCCGGCGACCGTCTCGGCGATGAGTTCGGCCGCGCGGTCGATGTCGGTGTCGTAGTCGACGCCGACCTCGACCTCGATCCGGAGGCGGTTCCGCCGCGACCGGTCGACGATCGATCCCGATCTCACCGTGTCGTTCGGGAGGGTGATAACCTCGCCGTCGAACGACCGCAGCCGCGTGCTCATGATCGAGATCTCGGTGACCGTCCCCTCGTGCTCACCGATCTGGACCCAGTCACCGACTTCGAACGGCCGCGAGAACATCAACACGAATCCGGCGAGCACCGCGCCGAGCGTCTGCCGGGCGGCCATCCCGACCACGATCCCGAGGAACCCCGCGCCGACGAGGAGCCCCCCGACGTTGTCGGTGAACAGGCCGATGATCACGAGCAGCGTGAACGTGTACACCGACAGCTGTGTGACCCGGCGGATCACCTCCTCTTGGTGGTCGGACAGCGCCGTGCTCTCGACCGAGAGCTCGCGGATGACGCCGCTCAGGAAGTCCGTCACGGCGTACGCGCTCGCCAACAGCAGCACCGAGAGCACGACGTTCGAGAGCTGGTCGGCGATCGCCGCCGACCGGTAGGCGTCGACGAGCGCACCGCTGCGATCCCACACCGCCAACAGCGAGAGCGCGCCGATAGCGGTCGCGCCCGCGACGGCCGTCGAGAGCAGGACCCGCTGTTTCGAGGAGAGCTCTCCGTTCCGCCGCTTCGCCAAGCCGGTGAGAAGTCTGACGGCGAGGACCGCGGCGACGATCAGAAGGGAGACGACGACTCGCTGAGCGTTCCCGCTCACTGCGGCGTAGATGTCGTCGCCGGAGATCGAAACGAGCCCGGCGGCCGCTCCGATGTCGACGGCGATCTGTGAGGCGATCATGTCGACTCCCCGCTCTCAGTCTTGTCGGTCGGGGCCGTCTGGCTGGTCGGGTCGGTCGGCGGTCGGGCGACGCGGGACGTCTCGCCGCCGGATTCCGGGACGCCGACGTCAACTCGGTGTGACAGCTCGCGCTGCGGGAAGGGGATCCCGATCCCCTCCCGCTCGAACGCTCGTTTGACCGCTTCGATCACGGCGTTTTGCGCCTTCCACTTGCCCTGGATCGTCGGAGGGTGGATCCAGTATCGGAGCCGTAAGACGACAGCCGAGTCGTCGAAGCCGTGGCGGATGACGTCGGGCGACGGCGTCGCGGCCACCGCGTCGCAGCCGTCCATCGCCGCCGTCGCGACGCGAGCGGCGGTCGCAATATCCGCGTCGTAATCGATTCCCACGTCCGTGGTGAGTCTGAGACGGTCCGTCTTGGTGAAGTTGACGACCTCGTTTCCGGTGACCTCGTCGTTCGGGACGAGGACGTGCTCTTCGTTGAACGTCCGGATCTGCGTGTTGTACAGCGTGACGTCGGTGACTATCCCTTCGCGGTCCCCGACGGCGATCCAGTCGCCGACCTCGAACGGGCGGGCCAGCAGGATGACGAAGCCGGAGAGCGCCCCGGAGAGGGTCTTTCGAGCCGCGAACCCGACGACGATACCGAGCGCGCCGGCGCCGAGGAACAGGCTCCGGACGGGGATCCCCCACAGCGCGACGACGAACGCGACCGCGGGAACGAAGACGACCACCTGTACGAGGTGGTGAGCGATCTCCCGCTGGTGTTCGGAGACGACGCTCCGGCCGGTGCCGTACTTGATCGACCGCTTCGCCAGCAGGGTCGTCGAGTAGGCGGCCGCGAAGACGATGAACGTCACGAGCGCCCGGATCACGTCCGGCGGGCCGACCGCGACGAACGCGAAGGCCGACTCGACCTCGCCGGTCACCCGCCACACCGCGACGAGGAACGCGGTGACGACGAGCGTCGCGGCCGTGACCGTCGACCACTGGACCGCTCGGATCACGTCGACGTTGACCCGGTCCGTCACCCGACGCCCGACGACGAAAAGCGAGAACACGAACACCGCGAACCCCGCGATCGCGACCGCCGTGGCCGCGTACCGCTCCAGCGGCGTCCGGAACTGCCGCTGGACCCGAAGCGCCCACTCCCAGTACCACGGGAGCTGAAGCGCGCCCGCCGGAAGCGCCGACGTCATCCGGTTCCGACCTCGGTCGGCGATCCGTGTTCGCGAGCGAGCTCGGCCAGCGCGGCGAACGCGGACGGCTCCAGCGTTCCCGGTCGGCGACGGAGGAGCGCTTCGTCGGCCGCGTCGACCACGGCGTCGGGGTCTCCGAGCCCCGAAATGTGACCGGTGTTGCGGATCGCGTTCCGCACGGTCTTGCGCCGCTGCGTGAACAGCGCCTTCACGAACCGGAGGAAGAACGCCTCGTCGCCGACGGCGTACTCCGGATCTCGGGGGAGACACCGGACGAGCGCGCTCTCGACGGCGGGTTGCGGGTCGAACGCCTCCTTCGGAACGCGCTCGACGATCTCGACGGCGGCGTAGTGCTGTGCGGAGACGGAGAGCCGGCCGTACTCCGGCTCACCGGCCGACGCCACCATTCGCTCGGCGAACTCGGCCTGGAACATCAACACGAGCGGCTTCCCCTCGGGGAGCAGCCGGAAGGCGATCTCCGAGGAGACGCCGTACGGGAGGTTGGCGACGCAGGCGGTGAACGGGGGGAGCTCGACGTCGAGCGCGTCGCCTTCGATCACGTCGAGGAGGCCGTCGTCGACCGCGTCGGCGAACTCCTCGCGGAGGAAGTCGGCGAAGACGCCGTCGCGCTCGATGACGGAGAGCCGCCCCGCCGGTTCCCCGGTCGATCCGGCCGCTATCGTCGCCAGCAGTCGGTCGGTGAGCGCGCCCGCGCCGCCCCCGATCTCCAGCAGGTGACTCGCGTCCGCGTCGGCCGGCAGGTACGTCGGAATCCGGTCGAGCACGCGGTCGTCGACGAGGAAGTGCTGGTCGCGGTCGGGGCTCGCGCGCGCCCCGGCACGCCTCGCGAGCGCGTCGGGGTCGCGGTCCCCGTAGGTCGCACCCGCACCCGTCGATGAGTCGGTCATGTCGATATTAGACGCGCGCTCCGGGTAAAAGTCCCGTTTCGAACCGGTCGGGACGAGGGATTCGGTGCGCGTGTGTCGCCGTTTCGTCCCGCGGTCTCACTCCGATCGACCGGCGAACCGGCGGTATTTCAGGTCCTCCTCGCGGATCTCCTCGACGATCCGCTCGACGATCACCTCTCGGGGGCGGTGGAGCCCCGAGACGCGCTCGGAGACGTCCTCGAAGCTCTCGAACGGGCCGCGCTTCCGCTCGTCGAGAACGTTGTTCCGGAGCTTCTTGCCGACCCCCGGGAGGAGGTTGAGCTGGTGGAGCCGGAGCGTGATCGGTCCCGCCTCGTTGTAGAAGCCGACGAACCGCTCTTCGTCGGCGTCGACGATCTCCTCGACGGCGTACTCGACTTCAGCGGCCGCGTTCCGGGTGAGGTCGTCGAACGAGACTTCGTGATACCGGCCGACCGAGGGGCCGTCGACGTCGATCCGATCGCTCACCGAGACGTCGGCCTCGTCGGTGAGCGCGAGCTCGTACAGCCGAAACGACTCCGTCCCGAGCCCGTATGCGACCGGTGACTTCCGCGACTGCGGACGGTCGTCGTCGGGCCGCCCGTTCGGTAACACGTCGAGCAGGACGACGGTGTGACCGGCGTCCCCGTCGGGCGCGTCGGTGTCGGAATCGCTCATAGTTATGTTACGGTTCCGAACAGTCAAAAAACCGCTGCCACCGGGGGACCCTCGAGCGAGGGCGACGAGGCCGATCCGGGCGGTCGAGGGTCGCCTCGTCGAGTCGACCCTCGCCGAGCGGGCGTGACCTCAGGCGTACTTCGCGACGATATCGAGCACGTCATCGAGCTCGTCACCGTCGAGCGAGTAGCGCTCCTGAGCGAACACGGAACGGAGCTCGGTGCGGTCCTCGGGGAGGAGATCGGCGATCTTCACGGCGGTGGGGACGTCGATCTGTTCGAGCTCCGCGAGCTCCTCGACGAGCGCTCGGGACTCCTCGGCGTCGAGATGTGCGAACCGGTTCACGTGTTCGATCGCGCGGGCGAGCTCGTAACGGAGGTCACGCTCCTCGTCTTCGGCGCGCTCGTCTTCGATCTCCACGAGGATCTCTTTCGCCTCCGACGTGGTGACGTACTCCTCGTCGAGCTTCTCTTTGAATATCGTCATCTCAGTTCTGCTGTGCGCTCATGTGGGCGGCCCGCACGACGAGCGTCTTCGTCTTTCCGCCGTCCGTGATCTCGACGGTGAACGCGGCGCCCTGCTTCCCGGTCACGGTCCCGGTTCGGCCGTCGAAACGCGGGTGGAAGCGACCCTCCTGGACGCTCGGGTCGATCTTGAGGTGGACCTGCGACCCCTCGTCGAACTCCTGGATCGCTCGCTGCGGCGGCGACGTGCCGCGGTCGCGGGGTTTATTCGAGAGCTTGTCGCGGGTCGCCTTCTGGGGCCCATTGGAACTCGGCATGGTCTTGGAAAGCCATTCCGCTGCCGCGGTTATAAATGGAGCGTTCCGTCCCGCAGAGCCCGCACGGGCCGTGCCGACCGATAGCGGACGACCGGATCGATCCGGGGGCCGGGGGTGGGGGAGCTTCGGTGAGAAACGGCGACGGGAAAGCGGCTTTGAGGGTCCGCGCCGAACGTGCGTGTATGGACAGAGCCGTTCCCCTCACGACTGGGTTCCTCGTCGGCGTCGGCGTGTTCGCGTGGCTCGCCGGCCCGGTGCTCGAAGCTCGATTCGGCGCGGAGGCGCTGCTCGTCGCGTACGGCGGCGTCGCGGTCGGTGCCGGAGCGGCCGCTTACGTGTTGGTTCGGCGGGTAGACGCGCGCCTCGGCGGCGGTGACGCCCGCGGCTCCGAGACCGACCGACGCGCCAACGCGGACGGGGCCGGGGCCGACTCGGACGACGCGAACGAGACGGTGACCGTGAGTCTCGACGATCTGGCGGACCTCGACGTGGAACGAGAGGTGCGTCAGCTCAAGGGCGAACGGACCCCGAACGGGAACGACCGCGACAACTCGTAAGGCGGACGACAACGACGGTCCGCCGGGCGAGAAACTGAAATCCCCCGCACGACCCCCTCTATCGAAAGCACTAATCAACTCCCTCCCGTAACGCTGTTAGAATGAGTCATCAGCTGCCGGACGTACAGGCGTCGGCCCCCGACGTCACCGTCGGACTGTCGCAGGTCGGCGTTACCGGCGTGGAGAAACTCGTCAAGCTCGCTCGCGGCGACAAGCGGCCGATCGTCCTCATGGCGGAGTTCGAAGTGTTCGTCGACCTCCCGAGCGGCCGGAAGGGGATCGACATGTCGCGGAACCTCGCGACGGTCGACGAGATTTTAGAGGAGATCACCCGCGAGGAAGCGTACCGCGTCGAGAACGTCTGCGGAGACGCCGCGGAACGGCTGTTGGAGAAACACGAGTACACCACCACCGCGGAGGTGTCGATGACGGCGGAGCTGGTCACCCGTGAGCAGACGCCGGCGTCCGGCATCGAGACCCAGAGCACGGCGACGATCATCGCCAGCGCGACGGCGACCGAAGACGGCACCCACGAGGAGATCGGCACAGAAGTCACCGGGATGACCGTCTGTCCCTGTTCGCAGGGAATGAGCGAGTCGCGCGCTCGCGACAAACTCGCGGAGCTCGGCGTCGACGACGAGACGGCCGAGCAGTTCTTGGAGGCCGTCCCGCAGCCGGGCCACTCACAGCGCGGTCACGCGACCCTGACGGTGACGACCGAGGGACATCCCGACATCGACCTCCGAGACATCATCGACGTCGCCCGCGACTCGATGAGCGCTCGCATCTACAACATGGCGAAGCGCCCGGACGAGGACCACATGACCTACGAGGCCCACGCCGACGCGAAGTTCGTCGAGGACTGCGTCCGCGCGCTCGCCGAGGGGACCGTCGAGGAGTTCGGTCACCTCCCCGACGACGCCGTCGTCCGGATGAAACAGTCGAACGACGAGTCGATCCACCAACACAACGCGCACGCCGAGCGGGAGGTCACGATGGGTGACCTGCGCGCCGAGCTGAACAGACGGTAACCGCTCTCGCGGGGTGCCCCGCCCCGCTTCGTCGGTCCGTGTTTTCCCCTTTCGGCCCGTCACCCGAACGTCAGCGGTTCCGCCTCGGCCCAGCGCGGCTCGAACTGGTCTTTCACGCTCGTCGCGAACTCCGCGTCCTTCACGTCGATCATCGCGAACGGCTCGTCGCCGGAGAGCGGGTGCGGCACCTCGATGCACACCTCGACCCCGTCGAACAGGTTGAACGTCCCGTCGACGCCGGCCGCCGTACGCACCTCGAACCCGTCCATGTCGGAGAGCTGCGCGCTGTATCGGCGGCCGACGCTTCGCGGCAGAGCGTCGACGGTCTCCGGCGACAGCAACACCCGAATGTCGACGCCGCGTTCGATAGCCGCCTCCAGCTCGTCCGTCACCGCCTCGCCGATGGTCCCCAGATCGAAGCCGGTCGCGGGGGCGCCGGCGACGACCACCATCCGGCGCTCGGCGGCCGCGATGCGCTCTAAGAGGAGGTCGGTCGCCTCCTCCGCGCCGACGGCGGCGGTCCAGAACTGCCCGTCGACCGGCTCGCCGGCGTCCAGCTCGGTCGAAAGGCTCTCGACGACCTCCTCGTACTGCTCGGCTTGCGTCTCCAGCTCTCGTTTCTTCGCTTCCAACAGCCGGTCGAGCGCGGCGTCCGGTTCGACCGCGGCGTACTTCTTCGGCCGACTCGCGGCCTGGCTCCGAACGAGGTTGTGCTGTTGTAAGCTGTTGAGCACGTCGTACACGCGACCCATCGGAACCTCGCTTGCCCGCGAGAGGTCCTTCGCCGTCGTCGGGCCGGTGCGCAACAGCGCGCGGTACGCGCGCGCCTCGTACTCGGAGAGCCCCAAGTCGCGGAGGGATGCCATGGAGACCGATCGACCGGCACACGTATTAAACACGTCGCCGGTTTACACGCGGGGAGAGTGGACGAGCGAGGCCGTCCGGCGGGGAGATGTCGAACACGGTGGGAGCGATCACGCCACGCTTCGGGTTCTGAGGCCGTTTTCAGCGGTTGTTACGCCGTCGGTCCTACTCGACGGTCTCTGCGACGCGAGTCATCAACCCGTCCGGGGTTTCTGCCGGCGCCGAGACCTCGTCGCCGGCGACCACGACCGCCGATCCCTGAGCCACGTCACGGGGGGCGGGCACCCCGTCGAGATGCGCGTTCGGAGCGACGACCTTCTCGTGGTCCGCCACCCGCCACGCGGCGCGGTGGAGGTCGCTACCGGGGGTGTCGCCGACGGCGACGACCGTCGTTCCGCGGCGGAGCCGCCCGACGAGGCTCCCGTACCCGGCGACCTGTACGCCGAGCCGTTCCGCGGCGCCGGCGAACGACTCCGCCGTCTCGCGGGCGACCGTCCGGTATCGGTCCTCGCCGGTCAGCGCCGCCAAGTCGAGCAGCGCCGTCGCCATCTCCACGTTGCCGTCGAGGGGTCGGAACGGGCGATCGAGCAGCCCCGCGCCGGACCGGGGGCCGTCGACGAAGGAGCCGTCGACGTGGAGCCGATCGATAGCGCGGTCGGCGACCGCGCGAGCGACGTCGGCGTTCCCGTCGCCGCCGAGGACGCCGGCGCCCCGGACGAAGGCGCCGACGACCCGCGCGGCGTCCTCCAACAGATCCGTCTCGCCGCTTTCCTCGTCCGCGCTTTTTCCCCGGTAGTGCGTCACCGCTCCCGAGTCGAGATCGATCAGGTCGCGTTCGAGGCCGTCGAGGATCCGTCCGGCGTAGTCGCGGGCGCGCTCGTCGTCGGTGTACGCGGCGACGGCGAGCAGCGCGTCGGCCGCGAGGGCGTTTCCCCCGGCGAAGACGGTGAGGTCGCGCCGCGGCGGGTCGAGCTCGGCGCGGTCCGCCGCCGGCGCGGCGTAATAGGCTCGACCGAGCCCCGGTCCGAGACTCCCGCCGACGCCGTAGCCGGTCCATAACTCGTCCGTGAGGAACTCGACGGCGTCGGTCGCCGGGCGGAGGTACGCCGGGTCACCGGTGTAGAGGTAGGCGTTCGCGAACGCCCGCGTCACGGCCGCGTTCGTGTCGATCGGTTTCTCGTAGGCGATGTCGCCCCACTCGCGGGTACCCGCGAACCGGAAGAAGCCGCCGGCGACCTCGTCTGCGAGGTGGTCCCGCACCGCGTCGAGGGTGCGGAGGGCGCGGTCCCGGTCGCGTTTCAGCGCGAACTCGACGGTCCGCGGGAGCGGGAACTTCGCGTCCGAGCCCCAGCCGGCGTACTCCGCGTCGTATTTGACCTCGAGTTGCCCGGCGAGGTGGCTCTCTATCGCGTCCGTCAGCTCGCCGCTCGGCGGGAGGTCCCCGTCGAGGGCACGCGGGACGCGCCCCGCGTCTCGGCCGCGATCCGCCCACATCCCCCGGACCGATTCGAGGACCTGCCGCATCCCGTCGACGTCGAGGTAGCCGGCGCCGGTGAGCAGCTCGCCGTCCGGCGTGAGGAAGGCGGTCGTCGGAAACCCGCCCATGTTGTACCGCTCGCGGACGCGGGGGTTGCGGTCGACGTCGACGCGAACCGGGACGAACCCCTCGTTGACGTTGGCGGCGATCCGCGGCTCGGCGTACGTGATCGCGTCCATCTCGTGACAGCCCTCACACCACGTCGCGGACAGCGAGAGGAGGACCGGGCAGCCCCGGTCGTCGGCCTCGGCGAACGCCTCGGCCCCCCAGTCGCGCCACTCGACGTGCGTCTCGTCGGTCATACCCACAGTCGGGCCGGACGGTGGGTAAGCGCTTCGAGACCGGACGAGCGGGAGACGCCGATATGACGGGGGAACGGCTGGAAACGGGCAGGGGTAGCGGGAAGAACGACACGAAAGGGAGAGGTGGAGGGCGCGAGCGTCCGGTGGCGCTTCGACTCGTCGACGGGACGCCTCCGATGGTCGTTCAGCGCTTGTAGTCGTGTCCGAGCGCGAGCGCGAGCAGGTTGGCGAACAGCAGGCCGACGAAGAGGACCCCGGTGCCGCCCTCGAGCCCCATGTACAGCAGCACGGGATACGCCGCCGGGATGGCGATGGCGGCCCAGAAGGCGGCGGCTTTCATCGTGCCGGTCATCAGACCGGCGACCTGCCGGCCGGACGCGATCCGAGTGGGAGCGGGGATTGACATGAACACTTCTCCGTACGACAGGATTCCACATATAGCCCGCTGAGGGTTCGGGAGATTTCACCACGTTTCCCGAGGTGTCCGCGACGTTTTAAAACGGTCTCAAAAGCGTTTTAAATCTTTATTGGAGCCTCAGATACTTTGTTTCTCATCAGACGGACAACATCACAGATCCGGAAGTATCGGCCGACCGCAGCCGGTAATCCCTGCGAAACTGCCTCGGGACCAACGGTTTTGGTTCTCGCGCGCAACGACACCTCATGAAGACGGACGAGTCGGAGGCGGACGAGTCGATGGCGAACGAGTCAGAGCGGAGCGAAGCGGCCGCCGAAGAGCCGGAACCGACCCGGTCCGACGGCGGATCGCGGCCTCGGGTCGCCGTCGTCGCCTGCGGCGGGACGATCGCCTCCGAGCCCGACGAGGGCGGGGCGGCGCCGGCGAAGACGGGCGACGACCTCGTCGCGGCGGTCCCCGGAGTCGAGGCGTACGCCGCCGTGACCGCCCGGGAGGTCTGCTCGCAGCCGGGGTTCGACGTGCGGTGGCGCGACGTGCTCGCGACCGCGACCGCGGCCCGCGAGGCGGTCGCCGGAGGCGCCGACGGCGTCGTGGTCACCCACGGTACCGACACCCTCGCCGACACGGCGTTCGCGCTCGATCTGTTGACGGATCTCGACGCGCCGGTCGTCGTCACGGGCGCGCAGCGCCGGCTGGACGAGCCGTCGAGCGACGCGCCGGCGAACCTCACCCTCGCCGTCCGGGCCGCCGCGGACCGACGGTTCGCGCCGGGCGTCCACGTCGCCTTCGACGACGAGCTCCACGCCGCCCGCGACTGCATCAAGGCCCACAGCAACGCGCTCTCGACGATGACCTCGCCGGGGACGGGGCCGGTGGCGACGTTCACCCGCGCGGACTCCCGACCCGTTCGCGAGCCGCGGCGAAGCGTCGCGGCCGAGCCGCTTCTCGATCGGATCGATCCGGACGCCGACCCCGTCGAGAGCGCCGAACGGCTCCCTGAGGTCCCCGTGATACACTCCGGAACCGGCGTCGGGGCGGCCGGGGTTGAGCGCGCGGCCGATGCGGGCGTCGGCGGACTGGTGATCGAGGGAACCGGACTCGGGAACGCCACCGCGGCGATCGGCGACGCGGTCGCCGAAGTCGTCGGGGACGTGCCGGTCGTCGTCGCTGGGCGGCCACCGGCGGGGCCGACGGAGCCCGTCTACGGGACCCCCGGCGGCGCGGTCACGCTCGAGGAACACGGCGTCGTCTTCGCCGGGGCGCTCCCCGCGTCGAAGGCGCGAATCGCGCTCGCGCTCGGGCTGGCGGCCGACGTCGACCGCGGGGAACTCGCCTCGCTGTTTCGACGAGCGACGGCGTGACACAGAGAAGTCTTTGAGCGTACACGAAGCCCTTATGTGGGGGCTCCGTACCCACGGGTATGACGAATCGAAACCGGGCGCGCAGACGGTTCCTGTACGGCCTCGGAATCGGAAGCGCCGTGGCGATCGCCGGCTGTACCGATGAAGTCGATCCGAGTGACGGCGACGCCGACGACGCCGACGACGGTTCCGGTGCCGACGACACCGAGACAGCGGTCCATCAAGTCGGTCGGGCGCTCTCCGGTCCCGCGTGGGATTTCGAGACGCGTCGCGGGTTCTGTCTGTTGATCACCGAGGAGCAAGACGCCGGCTGGCTGCTCCGCGACGCCGACGCGGAGACGCGGTCGTTCGTCGAAGCGACCGACTTCGAGGAGTCGGTCGTCGCGTACGCGGAGTCGGTCGGCCCGACGACCTGCGACGACGAGATCGCGTTCGCGGACGTCGCCGTCGAAGACGGGACGCTCGTCGCGAGCGCGACCGTCGAGAACACCGCGGCGGACGACGAGGCCTGCGGCGAGGCGATCACGCACCCCGGCGCGCTGTTGCGAGTCACGGCGTACCCGCTTCCGGACGGGGTCCGCCTGTCGATCACGGACGGGTGGGGAGAGACGGGCGAGGTCACCGGCGAGAACGGCGTCCGCGACCCGGACCGGCTCGACGGGTTCGTGCGTCCGGACGGCGACCCCCAGAGCGTTCCCGCCGCCCTCGACTGCGACGACGACGCGTTCGAGCGCCACCCGTCGGTCCACGACGGGGGCGTCTCGTGGGGGTCCGGGAGCGGCGTGAGCGACGCGGACGGAGCCGGGCTCGAGCTCCGCGCGATCAACCCCGGGTACGACGGGGACGACCCGGCGGAGGCGCTGCGGTTCGAGCGCGGGGACGACCTCCGGATCGAGATGACGAACGTCTCCAACCGCGAGATCTACGTCGGCAACCACGGGAAGTACAACCTCGAGGTCTACACCGACGAGGGGTGGATGGAGATCCGCGGCGGTGAAGACGGATCGCGGTTCGAGTACACCGACGAGGCGATCGGTCACCCGCCGGGCGACACCGTCGAGTGGGAGTTCTCGATGACCGAGGAGGGGCTCGTCGCCGACGGCCCGCACGCCGACGCGTTACGCGTCTGCCCCGAGTTACAGCCGGGGCGCTACCGCTTCGTCTTCTGGGGTGCCGATAATCTCGCGGTCGCGTTTGACTACGCCGGGTGAGAGGCGGCGGCGGTCGCGGTCGACGCGAATCAGACGCGGATCTCGATCAACAGGTCCGACTCCGGCGACTCGCCCATCACCGATCGGACTCGGTCCCACGAGAGGTCCGCGCGAGCGGTCACGGTCTCGGCGGCGATCGCTCCGCAGGCGTTGCCGACGAGCAGCGGGACCTGGTAATCGCGCGGGTCGTGTGAGAAGCCGTCTCCGGAGATCGCCGGTTCGCGAAGCGCCGCGCCGAGGAACCCCGCCGCGAAGGCGTCGCCGGCGCCTGTCGTGTCGACCGGATCGATTCCGAATCCGGGATGCGAGACGTCGCCGTGCGGGGTCCGGATCGTCGCGCCCTCGT
>CAZNOA010000010.1:0-21843 GCA_964574565.1 uncultured Halobellus sp.
GCCTGTCGATCATACCGGATCGGCGAGGCCGGGCGACCTAAAAGGCCCGCCTCCGCCTCAGGTGTCGACGAACGGCTCCCACCCTTCCCAGCGCAGGAGCGTCTCCGCGCGGTCCGCGTCCGCCAGAAGGACGTTCCGCCGATCCGGGAGCGTCTCGTCGGCGATCGCACGGGGGACCGCGAGCGTTCCGCTCGGAATCTCGTCGTCGCCGGCGACCGGAATGTGGGCGCCGTCGACTTTCATTACGAGGGGGGCGTCCAGTCGCTCCACTCCCTCGCCGTCCGCGTACAGCTGCTCGTTGACGTGCTCGTGGTCCGCCCGCTGGATGACGGCGCGCTCGCCGTCGTGGGGTTCCACGTACAGTTCCCCCAAGTAGTAGCCGCTCGAGAATCGCTCGAACATTCTATGCGTGATGTTCTCTACCATGAGCGTATATAAGCGTTTCCCGCAGAGTTCACTCGGTGAGAATGCCACCCGCTCGATCCGGTCAGTCCGGCTCTCGGGCGACCGTTCCACTCCCCGGTCCCGAGATATGACACTCCTCGTCGTCACCGGAGCGTAACTCCTCGAATCGGCTCGCCGCGTCGGTGCCCGTCTACTCGTCCCGCCTCGCGACCTCGTGCCGTCCGAACCCGTACCGCAGGCGGTTCGCGAGCCGCCGCGAGAATCGCCCCTCGTTTCGCGAGTCGAACCGCTCCGCGAGCGCCTGGTAGATGATCGGGACGGGGACCTCCTGTTCGAGCGCCTCCTCGACGGTCCACGTCCCCGTCGAGCCGCCCGCGACGTGGTCGGCGACGTCGCCGAGGTCAGACCCCTCCTCGCGGAACGCCTCCTCGCAGAGCTCGAGGAGCCACGACCGGATCACGGCGCCGTTGTTCCAGGTCCGCGCGACCGACTCCATGTCGAGGTCGTACCTGCCCTCGCTCAGCAGCTCGAACCCCTCGCCGTACGCCTGCATCAGCGCGTACTCGACGCCGTTGTGCACCATCTTCACGTAATGACCGGAGCCGGCCTCACCCATCCGGTCGTGACCGTCCGGTCCGGTCGCTACCGCGTCGAAAACCGGAACGAGCTCCTCGTAGGCCCACTCCGGACCGCCGATCATCAGCGAGAACCCCGCCTCGGCGCTCGCCGGGCCGCCGGAGGTCCCGCAGTCGAGGTATGCGGCTTCCGTCTCTTCGGCCCGCCGGACCGACTCCTGATACTGTGAGTTGCCGCCGTCGACGACGACGTCATCAGCGCTGAGGTGCGGTTCGAGGTCCGCGAGCGTGGCGTCGACCGCGTCGCCCGCGGGCACCATCAGCCAGATGCGCTTGTCCGGTCCCAATCGATCACAGAGGTCCGCCGCCGAGTCCGCCGGCTCGGCCCCGTTCTCCGCCGCGGTCGCCGTCGCCTCCGCCGAGAGGTCGAACGCGACCACGTCGTGGCCCGCGTCCATCGACCGGTTTGCGACGATCTGCCCCATCCGCCCGAGTCCGATGACGCCGAGTTGCATGCGCGAGGGTGCGCGACGGGCCGCCGTAGTGGTTCCGGTTCCTCGACCGGCGCTCTCCCGCCCGGCCCGTTCACTACCGACTGATTCACCCCCAGACGAACGGGAGCCACCAGGCGACGCTCACGACGATCAGCGCGGTGGCGACCACGCTGACCGCTGCGCCGACCTTCGCCATCTCGGGGATCGTGAGGTAGCCGGAGCCGAAGACGATGGCATTGGGCGCGGTTGCGACCGGCAGCACGAACGCGAACGAGGCCGCCAACGCGACCGCCGCCATCAGCGTGAGCGGCGGCGCGCCGACGCTTCCGGCGACCGCGACGGCGATCGGCATGAAGACGGACGCGGTCGCCGTGTTCGAGGTGACGTTCGTGAGCACGACCACGGTCACGGCGAGCAGCGTGATGAGCCCGAACAGCTCGGTGACGCCCGCGGCGGTGATGATGTCGGCGGTCCGGCGGTCGAGTCCCGTGCGCTGAAAGGCGCGGGCGAGCGCGAACCCGCCGCCGAGCAGGAGGAGGACTCCCCACGGAAGCCGGAGGGCGTACTCCCAGTCGAGCAGGAACTCGTGGCGCCGAGCGTTCGTCGGCACCAAGAAGGCAGCCACCCCGCCGGCGACCGCGATCGTCGCGTCCGTGACCTCGGGGAAGACCGGCGTGATGAGGAAGGGGCGCGTGAGCCACCCGACCGCAACGAGCGTGAACAGCGCCGCGATCCGTCGCTCGCCGGTCGAGGGCGGTCCCAGCTCGGCGAGCTTGTGTGCCGCGACCGCCTCGCGACCGGGAACGACGTCGACGGTGGGGCGGACGACCGCGAGCAGCGTCGCCCACACCGCGAGGGTGCCGACGACAGCGACCGGGAAGCCGAACTGCATCCACTCGAAGAAGCCGACGTCGACTCCGAGTTGGCTCTCCGCGACGCCGGCCAGCACCGCGTTCGGCGGGCTTCCGATCAGCGTCCCGACGCCGCCGACGGAGGCCGCGAACGCGATGCCGAGCATGAGCGAGACGCCGAACCGCGTCACCGGGAGCGCGTCGGGGTCCGCGTCGGTGTCGTGGACGAGGTCGCCGACGCCCTCGGCGATGTCGACCTGTGGGCCCGCGGTCACCGTGTGCGTCTGTGAGATGACCGCGATCGCGATCGGCACCATCAACATCGCGGTCGCGGTGTTCGATATCCACATCGAGAGCAGCGCGGTCGCGGCCATGAACCCGAACAACAGCCCCGGAGCGCTGACGCCGACCCGGCTGATAACGTACAGCGAGATCCGCTCGTGGAGCCCGGTCCGCTCGACCGCGAGCGCCAGCAGGAACCCGCCAAGAAGGAGGAACACGATCGGGTCGCCGTACGCGGTCGCCGTCGCGGTCGCGTCGAGAACCCCCGTCGTCGGAAAGAGGACGATCGGGAGGAGACTCGTCACCGGAATCGGAACCGCTTCGGTCACCCACCAGACGACGATCCACGCGGTGCAGGCGAGCGCCGCAACCGCGTCGGGGCCGAGATCGAACCCGCCCCCCGCATACAGAAGGACCGCAAACGCGACCGGGCCGAGCGGTCGACCGATATCGCTGCGAGAGAGGAGACGCATACCCGGGCATCGCCCGAAGTTGTTTTAAAAGGATCGCAGTGGACTACGGACGCCGTCGCCACCGTTTCTGCCGTTTCTCCCGAGCGGGCGGTCGTGCTCTCCGGCGGCTACGCCTCCCGCTCGCCGAGGTGTGCCCGGAGCGCGTCCACGTCTTTATTACCCGCACCGGTATTTAAAAGAACGACCGTGTCGTCGGCGCCGAACTCGCCCGACTCGGCGAGCGCGAACGCCCCGGAGACCGCGGCCGCGCACGTCGCGCCGACCTCCAGCCCCTCCACGCGGGCGATTTCGATCGCAGCGTCGAAGATATCGCGATCGGTCGTCGCCACCGCGCCGCCGTCCGACTCGCGAATCGCGTCGAGGATGAGCGGGCTGGCTCCAGGATCGGGGATCGCGATCCCGTTACAGGCGGTGTCGACGTCGCCGTCGGCGAGGGGGTCGTGTCGCTCCGCGCCCGCCCCGTACGCGTCGACCACCGGGGCACAGCCGGCGGCTTGCGCGGCGTACATCGGGACGAGGTCGTCGGTCCAGCCGAGTTCGCGAACTTCGCGGGCGGCCTTGTGCATGCCGACGAGTCCGACGCCGCCGCCGGTCGGATAGACGACCGCGTCCGGCGGGTTCCAGTCCAGCTGCTCCAACAGCTCCAGCGCCATCGTTTTCTTCCCCTCGTGGCGGTACGGCGTCACGAACGTCTTCGTCGAGTACCAGTCGGCGTGCGCGTCCATCGCCTTCGCGTACGCCCGGCCGGCGTCGCCGATCTGCGAGTCGCCGTCCATCGGATCGGTGACGGTTAGGTCCGCGCCGTGGACCTCAGTCATGGCCGTCTGCGTGAATCCCGCACGGGAGGGGAGGAAGACGTGTGCGTCGAGACCGGCGCGGGCCGCGTACGCGGCCGCCGCCTGTCCCGCGTTGCCGGCGCTGTTGAGCGCCACGTCCGACGCGCCGTGGGCGCGGGCCGCGGTCATCGCCAGCGACTGCCCGCGATCCTTGAACGTCCCCGTCGGGTTCGCGCCCTCGTCTTTCAGTAGGACCCGCCCGACGCCCATCGCCTCCGCGAGCGACGGGCAGTCGACGAGCGGAGTCGCGCCCTCCCCGAGCGTGACCGCGGTTTCGCCCGGAAACGGGAGCAGCTCCGCGTATCGCCACATCGATTCGAACGGCCGTTCGGCGATCGCGGCCGGTGTCACGTCGATGCCCGCGAGGTCGTACGCCGGGTCGAGAATGCCCCCGCAGTCCGGACAGCGGTGTGTCGCCCGCTCGGCGTCGAACCCTTCACCGCAGTCGACACACGTGAGCCCCGCGAACGCGTCGGTCGTCTCCATGGGTCACGCTCTCGCTGCCCACACTTTTCTCCGGCGATCCCGGCTACACGGTCGTCGGTACCCGCCCGCAGCGGACCGATCCCGCGCCCGACGATATATATCCCGTGACGACGCCATATACCTCAATGGCAACCCGAACGCCCTCCCGGATCGGCTTTTTCGACCGACTGAAAACCGGCTGGACCCTGACGAAAGACAGCGCGAGCGTCGTCCGCGACAACCCGGAGCTGCTGATCTTCCCGCTGCTTGCGGGGGTCGCCAGCCTCGGCTTCCTCGTCGTCTTCTTCGTTCCGATGCTGATCGCGAACCTCGTCGGCAGCGGGCTGGAGTACGCCGCGCTGTTCGTCTGGTACTTCGCGACGACGTTCCTGAGCACGTACGCCGCCGCGGCGCTCGTCCACGCGACGAACGACGTCTTCCACGGTCGCGATCCGAGCGTCCGCGGGAGCCTCGCCGCGGTCCGCGGCCGGCTCGGGCCGATCGTCGCGTGGTCGCTGATCTCGGCGACGGTGAGCGTCGTTCTCAAATCGCTCGAGGACTCGGATAACCCGATCGCCGGGCTCCTCGGCGCGCTCTTCTCGATCGGGTGGGCGATCACGACGTTCTTCATCGTCCCCGTGATCGTCTTCGAGGACGTCTCGGTCACGTCGATGTTCTCGCGTAGCGCCGAGACGTTTCGGGACACGTGGGGCGAGACGCTCGGGGCCGGGTTCGGTGTCTCCCTCGTCGTCGGGCTCTTCGGACTCGTGCTCGCAGTCGCGGTCATCGCCGTCTCCCTGCTGCTCGCGACGGTGTCGCCGCTCGCGGGCGGCGTCACCGCGATCGCCCTGCTCGCCGGCGTGATCGCGCTCACGTACCTGCTCAGTCAGACGATCTGGGCCGTAGCGAAGACGGCGCTGTACGTGTACGCGGCCGAGGGGCGGACGCCCTCGCAGTTCGAGAACTTCGAGTTCGAAACGCTCGGCGGACGGACGGCCGAAAAGGCGTCGCCCGGATGGGGAGGGACGCGCGACGCGCTGTAACCGTCGAAACTCACTCCCAGTCGAGCGCCTGCCAGGAGAGCCGCGGGTTCCGCGCGGCACCGACCTGGTCGATCCGGCCGGCCGCGGTGCGGTTCGGGGCCGCGTCGAGCGCCTCGTCGGTGTCGGCGTACGCGAGGTTGAACGCCTCGGCGAGGTCGTCGAGCGAGGACTGCCCCTCGACTTCGGTCGGCTCGGTGAGCATCGCTTCCGGCACCATCTCCGGCCACTTCGTCGTCGGCGGGTGGACGCCGAAATCGAGCATTCGCTTGGCGACGTCGGCGGCGTCGCGGTCGCCGGCGGTCGCGGCGAACTCGTGGTGGAACGGCCCGTGCGGGACGTCGAGGTCGATCTGCTCGGCGAGATAGTTCGCGTTGAGCACGGCCTTCGCGGCCGCGTCCGAGAGCCCCTCGTCGCCGAGCCGCGCGATGTACGCGTACGTCTTCACGAGGACGAGCCAGTTCCCGGTGAACCCGTGGACCTTTCCGATCGTGTGTTCGGGTTCGAAGCGCTCGTAGCCGCTCCCACTCGACTTCTCGCGGACCCGAGGTGTCGGAAGGAACTCGGCGAGCTCGTCGACGACACCCACCGGTCCGGCGCCGGGACCGCCGCCGCCGTGCGGCGTCGCGAACGTCTTGTGAACGTTGTAATGCATCACGTCGAACCCCATGTCGCCGGGGCGACCGCGCCCCAACAGCGCGTTGAGGTTCGCACCGTCGTAGTAGAGGAGTCCGCCGGCGTCGTGGACGATGTCAGCGATCTCGGCGATGTCGCGCTCGAAGAGCCCGACCGTGTTCGGGTTGGTGAGCATGAGGGCGGCGGTGTCCTCGCCGACCGCGGCTTCCAGCGCCTCGACATCGACACGGCCGTCATCGCCCGACGGGAGTTCGACGACGTCGTAGCCGGCCGTCGCGGCGGTCGCGAAGTTCGTTCCGTGTGCGGACGCGGGGATCACGACCTCCGAGCGGTCGTGGCCGTGGTGTTCGTGGTACGCCTTCGCGACGAGGATCCCGGTGAACTCGCCGGCGGCGCCCGCGGGCGGCTGGAGGGTGACGGCGTCCATTCCGCCGATCTCCGCGAGATACTCTTGGAGCCGGTACTGGAGTTCGAGGTTCCCCTGAACGGAACGGCCCCTGCGGTCCGGGTGAACGGCCGCGTTCGGGTCGGCGGCGACGTCCTCGGTGAACTTCGGGTTGTACTTCATCGTACAACTCCCGAGCGGGTACGGTCCGGAATCGATCGCCCAGTTCATCTGCGAGAGCCGGGTGTAGTGACGGGCGATCTCCGGTTCGGAGGGCGCCGGCAGCGTGAGCTCGTCGCGGGTCAACTCGTCCGGCAGCGGCGACGACTCGCCAACGTCGACGGTGGCCTCGCCCTTCTCGGAGAGCAGCGGCTCGTTGATGTTCTCGTCTTCTCTCGTGTAGCGCGCTTGGTCGTGGATCATCTCAGATCACCTCCTCGAAGGCGGCGACGAGGCCGTCCGCCTCAGTGGCGTTCAGGTCCGTGACACACACCTGCAGGAGGTGATCGCCGATCACGTGGACGGCGTACCCCTCGCCTTCGAGGTCGGCGGCGATGGCGGCGGCCGGCTGGTCGACGCGCACCGCGAACTCCCGGAGGTGGTGCCGGTCGTGAACCGGTGCGACGGCGCCGCTGAGGTCGTCGATCCGCTCTGCGAGCGCCGCGGCCTCGCGCACGCAGTCGTTCGCGATATCGACGAGTCCCGAGGGACCGAGGGTCGCGGCGTGGATCGCCGCGCGGAGCGCGACCCACGCCTGATTCGTGCAGATGTTCGACGTCGCCCGCTCCTTGCGGATGTGCTGTTCGCGGGTCTGCAGCGTGAGCGTGAACGCCCGGTCGCCGTCGGCGTCCTCGCCGGCCCCGACCAGCCGTCCCGGTACCTGCCGGAGGAAGTCGTCGCTGCAGGCAAAGATTCCGAGCCCCATTCCGTAGGCGGTCGGAAGGCCGAGCGCGCCGGCCTCGCCGACCACCACGTCGGCGCCGACGCTCGCGGGCTCTTCGAGGACCGAAAGCGATACCACGTCGGAGCCGAGCGTGAACAGCGCGTCCGCCTCGCTCGCGAGGTCGCCGATCGCTGCAAGCCGTTCCTCGATACAGCCGCGAACGGTCGGGCTCTCTGCGTACACCATGACGACGTCGTCGCCGACGCGCTCGGCGATCGCGTCGACGTCTGCGATACCGTCCGCCATCGGGTACGATTCGATCGTCACTCCGGCGCCCGCACAGTAGTTCGCCAACACCGCGCGTTTCCCCTCGCGGAGCTGTTCGGGGACGAGCACCACGTTTCCGGACGTCGACCGGATCCGATCGGCAAGCATCGCCGCCTCCCCGAGCGCGGTCGCCGCGTCGTACATCGAGCAGTTCGCGACCGGGAGCCCGGTGAGCTCCACGAGCATCGACTGGTACTCGAACAGCGCCTGCAGGAACCCCTGTGAGATCTCCGGCTGGTACTGCGTGTAGCTCGTCAGGAACTCCGCGCGGTCCGAGAGGTGGTCGACGACGCTCGGCACGTAGTGGCCGTAGTGGCCCCGACCGAGGAACTCGACGAGGTCGTCGTTGCGCGCGAAGATCCGAGAACACTCCTCGCGGATCTCTCGCTCCGTGCGCGGCTCGATACCGAAATCGCCGTCGAAAGCGACCTCGTTCGGAATGTCGAACAGCGCCTCTTCGTCGTCTACGCCGACGGCGTCGAGCATCGCCACGGTCTCGGCGTCGGTGTGTGGCGCGTACGGGCTGCCGCGCCCGCTTCCGCTCTCGCTCATCGGTCTGCCTCCGCCCCGTGGCGTGTCTTGGTCCCGCGTTCGCTTCGTCGGTCGAAAACTGGTTTGCTCATGGTAGTGTGTCGGCTGCGTTCATCGGCGGTCTCCGGTGTCGGTCACGCGATCTGTGCGTCGTACTGGTCCGCGTCGAGCAGTCCCTCGGCGTTCCCGCCGTCGGCCGGCTCCACTTCGAGCATCCACCCGTCGCCGTACGGGTCCTCGTTGACGAGTTCCGGCCGGTCGAACAGCGTCTCGTTGATCCCGACGACCTCGCCGGAAACCGGTGCGTATAGGTCTGAAACGGCCTTTATCGACTCGATGACGCCGAACGCATCGCCGGCGGTGACCGTGTCGCCCTCCTCGGGGAGTTCGACGAACACGACGTCGCCGAGTTCGTCCTGTGCGAAGTCGGAGACGCCGACTCGAACGGTGTCGTCGCCGGTTGTCACCCACTCGTGCGATTCCAGATAGCGTAGCTCGTCGGGAATGTCGAAGCTCATTGGTAGAAAGTGTCGTGTGACGCTCGGTTCGACGGGGTCTGCTTCGGTCCGTCACCGTCAACGGCCCCCTCGGCTCGGCGGCCGAAAGACCCCGTTCGCAGTCGAGACGTCGCCCACGACATGTGTACACTACCCTTCAGGCGATGAGGAAATAAAAGGTGTGTTCCCGGCGGTCGTGGAGAGACGCGCTCGGCGGCGACGCGTCCGTTTCACGGAGCGTCGACGGTGGGCCGCGGGCCCGAACCGAGGGTCACCGCTCCCGTCACGCCCATCGGTCAAGTCCGGTCTGCACCTGCGACTCCGCGATGCGCTCGAAACCGCGCTCGACCTCGTCGGGGGCGACGCCCCACTCGTCGACGACGTAGGCCCGGGCGGCCTCGACGTCCGGGTTCACCGCGGTGTCGACGTCGACGTCGGTGGCGGGGGGGTCCATGAACAGCTCGCGGATCTCCGCCGCGTGCGGGATCTCGGCGCCGCGGGCGTCGAGCACGCCCCACAGGTCGCCGTGCTCTCTCACCGCCGTCACCGCGGTCTTCGGGCCGACGCCGTGGACGCCCTCGTTGAAGTCGGTGCCACACAGCATGGCGATGTCGACGAGCCCCTGTCGATCGACGCCGAGATCCTCGAGCGTCGCCGCCAGCTCCATCAGCTCTGGGTCCCCCTTGCTCGTGAGCTGACGGAGCGTCGTCGGGGCGCCGAAAAGCAGGGTGTCGTAATCCTCGCTGCCCGCGTGATCGACCGTTCCGGTCGCCGCCATGTGGGCACACTGCGCCTCGCCCTCGGCGGGCGCCTCGACGATCGGCACGTCGAGCAGGCGGAACAGCTCGCGAGTGGTCTCCTGTATCGTGTCGGTGAGCCGTTGCGTGCGCGCCTCCAATCTGGCCGCCTCGACCGCGTCGCCGCGTTCGACGGCCTCGGTGCGGCGCGCTTCCGCCTGTTCGCGTTTCGCCCGCCGGTCGGCGACCTCGTCGGCCTTCAGGTCGGTGACGGCCCCGTCGAACACCATCACGGGGATCAGATCGTGTTCGAAGAACTTCGGGAGCCCCTGAACGATCCCGATCAGGTTGGCGACTTCGACCCCGTCGTCGGTGGTGTACTTCTCCTCGGACGTCCACTTCACCGTCGTCGTGAGGTACCGGTACAGCCAGTTGTGCGCGTCGACCGCGACGACGCTCCCCGCGATCTCCTCGAAGGCGACCTCGCGGATCGACGCGAGGTCGCGCAGGTCGGCGTTTCCCATTACGCCAATGGTCGGGATGGCGGCTCTTAAACCATCGACTCGCGAGACGGGACGGCCCCGAGCGACCGGCCGAATCCGACGACGCGACGAATCGGACCGGCGCGAGACTGCCGGCTTGTGGGGCGTTTATGTGTGTGAACCGAGTACGAACCGGCAGCGAATGGTATCGCCGTTCGAGGTGTTGGAGATCGACGAGGACGCCGACGACGCGGAGATCGAACGGGCGTATCGGGAGCGGGTGAAAGAGGCGCATCCGGACCGCGGCGGGACGCTCGAAGCCTTCCAGCTCGTGCGCCGCGCCTACCGCGAACTCGACGAGCGAGAGCGGAACGGAGACGACGTCGACCCCGCCAGTATCGACTTGGACGACGACGACGCCCCCGCCGACGCGAAGCCGGTCCGCGTCGAGTTCCTCGACTACGAGGTGATCGCCGACTACGGCTGGTCGCTCGACGACGAGGACCTCTTCCGAAAGGCGTCTCACGCCGACCTCGACGACGCCGAGTACGGACGGCTGCTCGCACACCCCGGCGAGAGCCTGCTCGAAGCGGCGGAAAACCGCGGGTTCGGATGGCCGTTCTCCTGTCGTGGCGGCGCCTGCGCGAACTGCGCCGTCTACCTCGTCGAAGGAGAGCTCTCACAGCCGGCCAACCACATCATGCCCGAAGACCTCACGGAACGCGGATACCGGCTCTCGTGTAACGGGTATCCGATAAGCGACGAGCTCAAAGTCGTGTTCAACGTGAAAAACCGGGCCGAGTTGGACGAGCTCATCCTCCCGCCGGGCCCGTTCACGCGGCGATGAGCCGAGAGGCGGCTCCCGCCGTGCGGCCGGTCGTCACCCGAGCAGGTAGCGCATCCACGGATTGGATTCGACGAATGCGGTGTCCTCGAGAAGCTTGTCCACGCCGACGACCCGACCGGCGCCCCACGCGCCGAGCCCGAACAGCAGCAGCATGTAGACGAACGAGCTGTCGACGAAGTAGCCGTGAGCCACCGGGAACCCCTCCATGAGGCCGCCCTCCCACGCGGCCGTCCAGAACATCGACATCTGGATCGCGCCCATCATCGCCGCGAACCGGAAGAACGCGCCGAACAACAGCGCCAGCCCGATCAGGATCTGCCCGAAGATAACGAGCGGGTCGATGAGACTCGCGTAGTTCCCGAACCAGAGGAACAGCCCCTGTAACGGGTTCGCGTCGGCGACCGCGTTCTGTAAGAACCCGGCTGACGACCACGCGAGTGGGTCGCCGATACCGCCTTCCAAGAGCTTCGAGAGCCCCGCTTGGAGGAACACCCACGCCATCACGACGCGGAGCCCGAGCATGGAGTACGCGAGCCACGTCTCGGAGTAGTTGAACTCCACTTCACGGCCGAGCAGTTCCGAACGAAGCGTTCGTTCCGATGGTTGTGTCGCCATATGTAGGCTCACCGGTTCCCAACAGGTCAATAGATCGGTAATAAGCTATCGGTGGGATCGCTACCACATATTTATAATCCCTCCATGGGAACGATGCTGAACATACCCGAGTGCAGCTCCGAACGGCCGATTGGCAGGTGTGCTCCGCTCAGAACGCTTCCGCGACTGCCGTGACGATCGCCTCTTCGACCGCGTCGCGCTCGCCGGAGAGGAACTCGATTTTTCCCTCGCGGAGCCCGGCCGTGGTCACGTCCGCCGCGGGTGCGAGCTCGGCGGCACGCGCCGCGACGTCGCGCACCGAGACCGCTTCGCTCGTCCGGACGTACAGCTCGTCGGTGCCGATGCCGACGGTCGCGTACGCCTCCCCGTTCGCGTTCCGGCGGTGGAGGTCGTCCAACAGAAGCGGCGTCGGGGGGAAGTCGTAGCGGTGCGTGTACTTATCCGTGTCGAGGAGGGCGAACTCGACTCCGTCGGCCGCCTCGGTGACGACGTTGGCGGTCGCGGTCTCCACCTCGTTCTCCAGCTTCTCGCGGAACTGTTCGGAGACGTGTGCGGCGAGATTGCCGCCGTCCTCGAAGAGGAGGTCGGTGACGAGCTCTCGTTTGTCCTGATACGACTGATAGTACGCCTCCAACGCGATCGCTTCGCGGAGCTCGGCGACGCGTTCGACGTCGTACCCCGCCTCTCGGGCGAGGTCGACGTAGCGGTCCGGCGTGTCCGCCCAGTAGCTCACGGCCGGCAAGTGCCGGAGGTCCGCACGGACCTCGTCGTTGACGGCGGAGGCCAGCGAGGCGACGAGCGCGCCCGTCGAGAGGTCGCCGTCGACCGACTCGATATCTGGCGACACGAGGGTGTCGACCGCTTCGCGGGTCTCCGCGTCGGCGACCGCGGCGTCGACGACGACCGCGTCGACGCCGTAGACGGAGAGGAGGTCGATTCCGTCCGCCGATTCGACCGTGGAGCCGGTGCCGACGAGCAGGAACAGCGGGAGCTTCTCGTCGTGGCGGTCGCGGTCCTGCAACATCCGGGTCGCGTCGTTCGTCGCCGCGTCCATCCCGTACACCGGATCGTCGAGCGGGCGACGGGTGAAGTAGTGGTACTCGGCGTCGCTCTTGGCGTGTTCCTCTCGGATCAGCGGGAGGACGGCGCGTTCGATCGCCGCGCCGGCGACGTAGCCGTCGGCGGTGGCCGGATGCCGAACGACGACCGGGCGCGATTCGAGCACGGCTCGCCGGATCGCCTCGGCGGCGTCCAACAGGCCGTCGGCGAGCTCCGCCACGACGGAGTCTCCGGCGAGCGGCTGGAGTCCCTCGGGGCGGGCCTCGTCGGTGATCGCCTCGGCCAGTCGGCGGCGGACCGCGTCGGCCTCGTCGCCGTCGAGGAGGACGAGCGCCTCCGACTCGACCTGCACGTCGCCGCGGTGGCTCTCGACGTCTCCGTCGACGCGAATCGCGTCGCCGACCTCGACGTCGGGGTGCGCACGGACGCCCGGCTCCACGAACGCGGCGACGTCGACGACGCCGGTCTCGTCGCGGAGTTCGAAGACGGTCGGACCGCCGGTCTGCCGCACGCTGACGACCTCGCCGTCGATCCTGACCGCCTCGCCGACCGCCTCGGCGAGGGTCCCGATCTCGACACGCTCCCGCTCCTCGCCGTCGTCCGCCGCTTCGGCGTCTGCCGCGTCGGCATCGTGTTCAGCGGCGGTCGCTTCCGGTTCCGCTTCGACCGCTTCATCGTCGGTCGCACCGTCGTCTACCGAGTCGACCGCCGACCCGGAGACCGGATCCTCCTCGTCGACGCTCGAATCCTCCGCGTCGCCGTCGTCGGCGTCGACTTCGGTGTCACTGTCTTCGGTCGCGTCGGCGTCGGTGTCGGCGTCCTCGCTCTCCTCGTCTCGGTCCTCGTCCGGGAGATGCTCCGAGTCGACCTCCTGAACGAGCACGCCGCGGAACTCGCGGTCGGCCTGCCGGATCGACCACGCCAGATCGATGTTTCCGTTGTCGCGGACGCCTTTCACCTGCACGAACACCTCGTCGCCGGGCTCCCAGTCGAGGCTGTCGAGTCGCCGGTCGAGTTCCGAGCGGTGCAACAGTCCGGTCACACCCGGCGCGAGGTCGACGAACACGCCGAACTCGGCGTAGCCGTCGACGACGCCGCGGTAAAACCGACTGGGGACGAGCTGTTCGGGAGCGTCGCCTCGGAAATCGAACACGACGTCTTCTTGATGCGGGTCACAGATGCGCCCGCCACCGTCGACGTCGGCGCCACAGATGATACAGGATCCCATTTGATTACACCGAGTGTCTCGGGCCTAAAACGGTTGTCGAAACCCTCGCGGGAGCGGCGGGCTCCCGTGTGGAGCTGTCGACGCCCGGCGCTAACCGGCCACTCGGTCGGCGGTCACCAATCGATCGGTAACCGCTCATCGGCCGATCGACGGGCGTTCACCAGCCGATCAGCGTCCGGAGCGACGCGAGCGTCCGATAGCCGACGCCGTACCCGATAGCCGCGGGAGGGATCCCGGCGACGAGCGTCCGGATCGGTGTCATCCCGTGAACGGTCCGAAAGCCGATCAGCAGGAGGACCGTCGCGTACGCGCCGCAGGCGACCCGCAGCTCGGGGATCGGCGGCCCCGCCAACGCCATCGGCGAACTCGCGTACGCGACGACCTGCACGGTCTCGCTCACGCCGCCTCGGTCGCGGAGGGAGAGTCCCCCGTCGAGTTCGACGCTGGCGACGATGACGGAGACCGTCGCGATCGCCGCCGTGAGGTGAAGCCCGACGGGCGCCGCAAGCGCGATCACCACGAGAAGGAGGATGACCGCAGAGAGAAACGCGGAAGCGACGATGCCGGGGACGGCGGTCGGGTCGACGGCGATCCACCCGATCGTGAACGCCGCCGCGACCGCGACGGCGAACGTCAGCGCCGGGGCCTGATCGCCCGGGCTCACGCCGTTCGCGAAGAGGCGTCGGGGGCGGATCAGGGTCTCGATCCACGCGCGGGCCAGCCCGCGGAAGCCACGCGCTCGACCGCCGACCGGATCGTCGATCCACGAAGTCACGGGCGTCCTTCGAACGGGTGGGATAACGGGGTTCCGGTTCCGGACGAAGCGGCATTCGAGTACGAGAGGAGAAGCCGACCGCCGCGGAACTACCGGTCGTTGGTCGACGGTCGCTGAACGCTGGTTGGCGGTCGCTAGTTGTCGGTCACCCGTCCCGATCGCCCGTTATCTCACGTGATACTCGACGGGGAAAGCATTATACTGCGGTCGTCGGAGGAGCACGTGAATGACGCCGTTCCGGAGCGACGAGCGAGGCTTCACCCCGGTGGCCGGCACGGGGATGCTGGTCGGCATCGTCGTGTTGCTGTTGGCGGTCGTGGGAGCCGCGGTGTTCGGGCTCATCGACGGCGTCGCCCCGCCGGAGGCGGAGTTCGAGGTCGAGGAAGACGACGGCGAACTCGTCGTCGTGTCGCTCGGCCCCGATCCCGTCCCGGCCGAAGAGCTGTACGTTCGCGGCGAGGACCCGAACGAGAACGTTCGATTCGGCGCGTGGCCCGGTGACGGGGTCGTACAGCCGGGCGACCGCGTGACGATTCCGAACGCGACCGGAAACGAGCAGGTCGACGTCGTCTGGGAGCCCGTCGCGTTCGACACGTGGGAGACGCTCGGCAGCTACGACGGCGAGGGGGCCGATATCGACGGATGGACGGAGAACGGTCCCGGCGGCGATCCGCTCGCCGGCGAGAGCGGCTTCTGAGACCGGTCGGACGCTGCTGTTCGACCGACGGGTTCGCTGTGTTCGACCGACGGGTGCGGGCGACCCGCTCAGTCGACCGACACCCACTCGCCGCACTCGTCTGACCGCTCGATCGCGTCGAGGACGCGCTGGACCGCATACCCCTCCGCGAACGAGGGTGAGAACCCCTCGCCGCCGGTGACGGCCGTGAGGAACTCGTAGTTCTCGTGGACGAACGTGTGTTCCCAGCCGATCACGTGACCCGGTGGCCACCAGTGGTCGACGTACGGATCCGTCTCGTCGGTGACGAGTACCGTCTCGTAGCCCCGGTTCCCCTCGCGGAGGAGCTCCAGCTCGTTCAGTCGCTCCAAGGAGAACTTCAGGCTCCCCCGCGAGCCGTGGACCTCGATCGTGTGATCGTTTTTGTGACCGGTCGCGAAGCGCGTGGCCTCGAAGCTCCCCATCGCGCCCGACTCGTAGGCGACCTGTGCGGTGTAGGCGTCGTCGACGGTCACGTCGCGGTACTCCGCGACGTCCCCGCCCCCGTCGTAGACGGGCCGCTCGTCGACGAACGTCTCGAGGTGTCCGGAGATCCGGTCGACACCGCCGACCTCGTCGCCGACGAGGAAGCTCGCGAGGTCGATCGTGTGCGCCCCGAGATCGCCGAGCGCGCCGGATCCCGCCATCTCGGCGTCCATCCGCCACGCCCACGGGGCCTCGGGATCGACGAGCCAGTCTTGGAGGTAGCGGCCCCTGACCTGTCGGATCTCGCCGAGCTTCCCGTCCTCGATCAGCCGCTTCGCGTACCGGATCGCCGGGACGAACCGATAGTTGAACGCGGTGCCCGCGGGCACGTCGGCGTCGGCCGCGGCGTCGCGCATGGCCGCCGCCTCCGACAGCGTGGGCGCGAGCGGCTTCTCACAGAGAACTGGAATCCCGGCCTCGAGGGCCGCGATCGACGGCTCCGCGTGGACGTGGTTCGGACCGAGGTTGTAGAAGACGTCCACCTCGCTGAGGGCGTCCTCCCAGTCGGTCGCGGTGTGTGCGAAGCCGAACCGCTCGGCCGCCTCCGAAAGCGCCTCCTGGTCGCGCCCGACGAGCGTGTGACGCTCGATGTCGGGTGCGTCCGGGAAGAACATCGGGAGCCGCGCAAGCGCGTTCGCGTGCGCCTTGCCCATGAATCGATACCCCAGTACGCCGACGTTGAGTGGTTCAGTGGTCATCGTGAAGCTGTCGTCGTGGTGTGATCTGTCGAAACGGCGTGGCCTGTCGGAATCGCCTCGTCCGTCGTACCGGCGTGGTTCGCTGTGACGCGACGGTGTTGCGTCCGCGCTTACTCCGCCCAGTACGCGTCGCCCGGTTGGGTCTCGAAGACGGCGCGGTCGAGCACGTCGACCGCCTTCTCTAACCCCTCCCGCGAGGAGGTGAGCGAGTCCTCGTGTTCGATCGAGAGCGCGCCCTCGTAACCGACCATCCGAAGCGTCGAAACCAGGTCCTTCCAGTGTGCCTCGTCGTGGCCGTAGCCGATCGACCGGAAGAGCCACGAGCGGTCGGCCTCCTCGGTGTATCCGGTCGTGTCGAGCACGCCCTTCACGCGGGCGTTCGCGTCGTACACTTTGGTGTCTTTCGCGTGGACGTGGTGGATCGCGTCGTGATCCCCCAGAAACCGGACCGCTTCGGTGACATCGATCCCCTGCCAGTAGAGGTGCGAGGGGTCGAAGTTGGCGCCGATCCGGTCGTTCGTCGCCTCTCGGAGCGCGAGCAGCCCCGTCGGCTCGTAGACGAGCATGTTCGGGTGCATCTCGATGGCGACGTCGACGCCGTGGTCGGCGGCGTGATCGGCCAACTCACGCCAGTACGGGATCGCTACCTCGTCCCACTGGTATTCGAGCGCGTCGGCGTGTTCGGTCGGCCACGGCGCCGTGATCCAGTTGGGCGTCGAGTCGCCGGGCGCGCCCGCAGGCAACCCGGAGAAGCAGGTGACGACCCCGACGCCGAGCTGATCGGCGAGCTCGATCGCCTCGCGCAGCTCTCTATCGGCTTCGTCGGCGCGCTCCTCGTCGGGATGCAACGGATTGTTATGGGTCGCCAAAGCGGAGATCCGGAGGCCGTGGTCGCCGAGGAGCTCCGCCAGCTCCGCCTGCGCGCGGTCGTCGTCGAGGTACTCGCCGCGGTCGATGTGGTCCTCGCCGGGCCATCCGCCGACACCCAGTTCGATGGCTTCGACCCCGATTTCCTCGAGGTACGCGGCCGCGTCGTCGATCGATTCGCCACCCAAGGGAACCGTGAGCACGCCGATGTCCATGGGCAAAAGTAGTACAACACCCCGAATAAATCTTCAGGTACCATCGTCCGGCCGGCAGCGCGGCCGCGCGAACGTATTTAACAGCACGGCCGAGCGGAAGGCGATCGATCGCAACCGCAACTCGGAGCGCGAGCAGCCCCGTCGTCGGCACGTTCACGCGGCTTCGACGTCGCGAACCACATGAGGTTTTAACGGGTGGAGCGTGTATGACGCGTATGGGAATCCTCTCTCGCGCCTCCTACGTTATCCGCTCGAAGCTGAACGCCCTCCTCAACCGGGCGGAGGACCCGACGGAGTCGCTCGATTACTCGTACGAACAGATGCGCGACGAGCTCCAAGACGTCAAACAGGGGATCGCCGACCTGACGACCCAGAAGAAGCGCTTGGAGATCCAGAAACGCAAGCTCGAGGAGAACGTCGAGAAGCACAACCGACAGGCCCGCGAGGCGGTCCAGCAGGACCGCGACGACCTCGCGCGGAAGGCCCTCGAGAAGAAGAAGTCGAAGATGAACCAGATCGAGGAGCTGGAGGGCCAGATCGCGAAGCTGAACGACACCCAAGAGCAGCTCGTCGAAAAGAAAAACAAGCTGCAGAACCGCATCGAGGAGTTCCGCACGAAAAAGGAGACGATGAAAGCGCGGTATCAGGCCGCAGAGGCCTCTTCGCGCGTCTCGGAGGCGATGACCGGCGTCGGCGACGAGATGGAGGACGTGAGCCGGTCCATCGAGCGCGCCGAGGAGCGGACGGAAGAGATGGAGGCGCGCGCGGAGGCGATGGACGAGCTCGAGGAGTCCGGCGCGTTCGAAGACGCGCTCTCGGACAAGGACAGCATCGACCGCGAGCTCGAGGGACTCACGACGAACAGCGAGGTCGACGCCGAGTTGGAGACGCTCAAAGGCGAGCTCGGCAAAGGCGACCCGGCAGCGGACGACGCCGACGCGAGCACCGACGAGGAGATCGAAGCGGAGCTGGGCGATATCGAGACCGAGATCGACGCCGACGACCTCGAGGCGGAGTTGGACGACACCGCTGACCTCGACGAGATCGACGCCGACGAGGAGGTCGACGTCGAACTGGAGGAGTCGGAAGTCGACGCGGACGAACCGCGAAACTGAACGCCGCCGGCCCCGCTGGTTTTATTCCGCCCGCTTTTGCGCCCCGGTCCCCGCCCGTTCCTGCTCGGCGAGCCGTATCTCTCCGCCCGTCAGGTTCACACCGTCGTACGGATCGTCGGCGAGCAACAGCGACCCGTCGAGATCGGCGTAATCAAGCAACGGCGCGAGCTGGGCGGCGGCCGCGATCGACGCGTTCGACTCGATCATGCAGCCGCACATCACTTCGAGCCCGTGCGCCCGCGCCGCGGCTATCATCCGTTTCGCCTCCACGAGGCCGCCCGTCTTCATCAGCTTTAGGTTCGCGATGTCACACCGGTCGGCGATCGCGGGGATATCCGATAGCGTCACGCAGGACTCGTCGGCCGCGATCGGGAGCGCCGACCGCTCGTAGACGAACTTGAGCCCCTCGGGATCCTCGGCGGAGACCGGCTGCTCGACGAACTCCACGTCTCGGGTCGCGAGCCACCCGCTTTTCGCGACCGCCTCTCGCGGCGTCCACGCTTCGTTGGCGTCGACCCGAACGCGGGCGTCCGGCGCCGCCTCGCGGACGGCGTCGATGAGCTCGCGATCGCGGTCGGTCCCGAGCTTGATCTTGAGCACCTCGTACCCCGAGTCGACCGCGGCTGCCGTCTTCTCCCGAACGCGCTCCGTCTCGTCTAAGCCGATCGTGTACGAGGTCGCCGGCGCGGTCGAGGGGTCGAGCCCCCACAGTCGGTACAGCGGCACGCCCAGTCGCTTCGCCGCGAGGTCGTGGACCGCTATCGAGACGGCACAGCGGGCGGCCGGGTTGTCGTTGACCACGGCCGCCATTCCGGCCTCGATCGCCTGAAACGCGTGGGGATCGCCCACGTCTTCGACGACGGAGAGCAGGTCCGGCAACACCGCCGCGACGGTGTCGGCGGTCTCGCCGTAGTGCGCCGCCGGCGCCGCCCCGCCGATTCCCGTCATTCCGCCGGCGTCGGAGATCCGGACGATCGCGTTTTCGGCTTCGGTTTGCGTCCCTCTAGAGATGGTAAAGGAGTCCTCGAGCGGGAGCGAAACCCGTTCGAACGTCGCGTCGAGGCTCATCGGCGGTCACCGCTCGTCTCACCGACGGCCTCGTCGACTCCGAGACCCGCCTCGACGATTCCGTCCACGATCGAGTCGGCGCCGTGGCGAACCGGGTCGGCAGCGGGGGCGTCGATCTCCCCGCCGAAGGACGCGACCGCGTCGGCCGCGGCCGCGTCGTCGCTGACGGCTTTCGTGTTGAGCGCGCCGGCGACGATCGCGGTCTCGTGGACGGGAGCCGCGAGGGATTCGTAGAGGTCGACGTACTCGGAGATCGGCGGAAGGTCGAACGACTCGTAGCCGTGGACGACCTCGCGACCGGCTGCGTGACAGAGGACGAGCCCGTCCGCCATCGCGCCGTGGAGGATACCGCAGGTGACCGCGGAGTAGGCGGGGTGGATGATGCTGCCCTGTCCCTCGACGACGAGCAGGTCGTGGTCGTCGCCGATTTCGACGAGCATCTCCTCGACCGCACCGGCGGTGAAGTCGGAGACGACCCGATCGATGGGGTTCCCCCATCCGGCGATCATGATCCCGGTCTGGCCGGTCGGAACGAAGGCGGCGTCGATGCCGCGCTCGCGAGCCGCCGCGACGATCTCCAGCGAGGCCGTCATCTTGCCGACCGAGCAGTCGGTCCCCACCGTGAGGACCACGTCGGCGGCGACGTCGGCGGAGCCGCCCGTCGCGACGGTGAGGTCGTCGTCCGGCTCGCGGACGTCGCGGAGTTCGACCCCGTGTTCGTCGGCCAGCGCGGCGAGCGCGGCGTCCTCGTTGAGGAAGTAGTGAAGCCCGCTCACCACGTCGCAGCCGGCCTCGATCGCGGTTTCGACGTCGTCGCGCCACGACTCGTCGAAGCCGCCGCCGATCGGTGCGATCCCGATATATAAGGCGTCGATCGCTCCGTCGGCGGCCGCGCGCGCCGCGTCGAACGAATCGACGATCGGCGCGTCCGCGACGTCCGGAACGTGGTCGTGGACGCGGTCGCCGGCACGGTCGCGGTCGAGAACGGCTTGCACGTCCTGATCGCCGTAGCGCATCACCCCGAGCGCCGTCTTCGCGCGGTCGGGGAACTTCTCGTGGGCGAGAATGACAATCCGTTCGTCGCTCATGATCCGTCGCTCGCCCCGGGCAATCTTAAAAGGGTCGGGCGGCGGCGGGGGCGTTCCGGGGACCGAACCGTCTCGACTGGCGTTCGGTCCCCGAAGCGCCCGCGCAGCCCTTCCGTCACCGGAACGCCCTGAGTCGGTTCAGTTGCTCTCGCGGACGAACTGGTCTGCGCCCTCGTAGAACCAGTACCCGTTCTCGCGCATCGCCCGGCCCAGCTCCTGGTGGAACTCGACGAAGTCGGCGAACTCCGCTTTCTCGACGCCCTCGAAGATCTCTTCCACGGAGACGACCGTCTCGTAGTCGATCCGGATCGGGTGGTCGCCGTACTGCTCGACGTACTCCGCGGCCGTGAGCGGGAAGTCCTCCGCTTCGTCGATCTTCTTCGCGAGTACCGCGTGGCCGTACTGTCGCATGCCCTCGCTGCCCTGCTCGCCGTCGGGGTCGTGTGGCCAGTCCATACCGACCGGTTCGATACCCCGGAGGAAAGTCGTTGCGCTCTGTCGAAGCGCCGCGGTCCGAGCCCGACCGCGACCCGCTCAGAAATTAATTAAACTGTATTATGATTTGTTAATGGTATTTCTTGATGAAGAAACATTAAGGAATTATAACAATGTCTGTTAACTTGGATCACACCATGAAAGCTGTCGTATACCAAGGGCCGTACGAGGTGGCCGTCGAAGAGGTAGACGAACCGGAGATTCAACACCCGAACGACGTCGTCGTCGACATCACGACGTCGTGTATCTGCGGTTCGGACCTCCACATGTACGAGGGGCGGACCGCGGCCGAGGAGGGGATCGTCTTCGGCCACGAGAACATGGGAGTCGTCTCGGAGGTCGGCGAGGCGGTGTCGACGTTAGAAGAGGGCGACCGCGTCGTGATGCCGTTTAACGTCTCCTGCGGCTTCTGTCAGAACTGCGAGGAGGGATACACCGGCTTCTGTACCAACGTCAACCCCGGCTTCGCCGGCGGTGCGTACGGCTACGTGGCCATGGGACCGTATCCCGGCGGACAGGCCGAGAAGCTGCGCGTCCCGTACGCCGACCACAACGCCCTGAAGCTGCCGGAGGGCCGCGAACACGAGGACGCCTTCTCGCTGCTCGCAGACATCTTCCCGACGGGTTGGCACGGCACCGAACTGGCGAACCTCAAACCGGGCGAGTCCGTGGC